>CALIMB010000010.1 GCA_938028665.1 uncultured Thermomicrobium sp.
GCGCAACCGTGCCTGCGGGAGAAGCACACAGGGATTCATCCACAGCGTAGAGGAGAGCTCCGAGAAAGGGAAACAAAAGATCGTTCTACTTGAGCGCAAAACAGGAGAGACAAGTGCCCATCCCACGCCAGGACCGCTGTAACGGTGTATCAGCGGTGTTTTGCCGATCCGATCTCACACGGCTCCGTGGGCTTCCACCGACGAGGAGAGTCAGGACGAAGAGGAAGCCATTTGGGCGCTCTGAAAAGTCCACCTTCGAACGAACAATAGTGGATACGCTGGGATGAAACTGTGTCGAGCCAGCATCTGCGGAAGCAGCACCGCCTACCGTGGTAGGGACCGCGGCGGCCCCAGGATCCCTGTCCCTCTGATTTGGTCTTAGAGCGAGGTCTCGCGCTGGGAGACCGAACAGGGTAAGGCTGACTGCAGTGAGGAGCCGCGCCGGCAGTGCTGCGGAAGCAGCACGAGATGCGAGAAGGTGGTCGTCACTGACAAGTAACCCGATAAAGAGGTCCCGATCCCTGGGTCAAAAGCGTTGGCCTGTCGTTGCAGAGCGAATACTTTGCCGGCGCGTGTCAGCGGTAGGAAAGCGGACCCGCAAGCGTCCAATGCAGGTCAGTACAGGTTCACGCCCATACCAAAGGGGCACGTGAGCACCGAGGAGGCTGGCGGTGCTCGCCTAGGTTAGAGTGTCACGTGGAGAACGGGAGGAAGAGTAGGGAGCAGCGGAGGGAAACACAGCGGGGCCCGACGGGTCAATAGCGCTGGTGAGGGTTCGCAGTGTACCGACGTGGACTGCACAGGAGGGCGCAATTTTGGCACCGACTGGTGCTTCACCGAGTCTGACGACGTGTACCACGGAGATCGCGAGAGACGGTAGTATGATTCCTCGAGCAAAGAAGAGCATGAATGGCGCCGGCGCACGTGCGAAGAGCCCTCTTCGGTAGGAGTGCCAGTGGCTCATTGGTGCAAGCTCGTGCTTGAACGTGCGTTGATCCTCGTTCGACCGCCTGGCGTACCTTGCCTGCATAGGCTGCCCTGCTTCCTGGGGCGGAGGAGACCATGAGCGCCACCTTCGACTGAGGCGTGAAGACAAACCTGCAAAGGCTGCTCTGATCACCGCGGCGGAGGAGACGCTACCAGCGCAGTGTGATTCAGGTCCGTTCGCCTCTCCACTCGCTGCACGCGCGCACCGCAGAAGGAGGCTACCGATGGCCATCATCGATCTGACGCATCCTTTCGAGGCGAGTATTCCGATGTTCCCGGGGTTGCCTCAGCCAGAGCTCTTGGAGTATCGGACACGTGCCGCAACAGCTACTTCGTACGCCAGTGGCACGAGCTTTGTGATCCACCGTTATACGTTTATCGGGAATTCTGGAACCTATCTGGACGCGCCATTTCACCGGTATGAGGACGGTGCAGATCTGGCGACGCTCCCACTGGAGCAGACTGCCGATCTTCCAGGCATTGTTATCGATGTCCGTTGGCTGGTGATGATGGGGCGGTTGGCAGTCGGCCCGGAACGCTTTGCCGGCGTGGAGCTCGCAGGGCGTGCTGTTCTGGTTTGCACTGGCTGGGATCGTTACTGGGGAACGGATCGGTATCTTGCCGCAAATCCGCATCTAGTGGGTGAGGCTGCTGAGTCACTGATCGCGGCGGGGGTGGTGCTTGTTGGTATCGATAGTTGGAATATCGATGATGTCGCCGATCTCAGTCGCCCGGTGCACAGTAGACTCCTTGCCAGGGGTATACCGATCGTCGAGAACCTGCGGAACCTGGCTTCACTGGTTGGGCGAGCGTTCCGTTTCCACGCCGCACCGATTCCGATCCGTACTGGATCAGCAGCCCCAGTGCGGGCCTACGCCGTGCTCAGCGAGACGGCGGCGCAGTGAAATCATGGGGTAGACCATCAGCAGTCGAGAGCCCGACCAGTTGGCGGAACCGTGCCCACAGTTCTTCTTCGGTCCGCGCCGATTCGCTCTCCGCCGCTTCCCGAGCCCGGCGCCAGCGCTCGCGGAGCGATGCTTCCAACGCGTGCCGCCGTTCCGAAGAGAGGGCAGCCGCGACCGCCGCTCCGGCCGCAATACCGAGAGCACTACTCGCGAGGAAGCGGAGAAGTCGATACGCTGTGGCCATTGCTCACCTCCGCTTGGCGGCCATCAAACGATTCAACACGGCGCCAGTCACTACTCCAGCGAGGAAAGTAGTGAATGCTACCAGAGGAAGGCGAACCAGTGCCGGCCCTGAGAGGTCGCGCACGACGGCAATCCCAATTCGCCCCTGTTCGATCATCACGTGATCAGCCTGAAGGAGACCGATACGAGCGCGCGAGGCGCGGAGTTCCCGGGCGCGAACGAGAGCGATCCGACTCCGCAGGGTAACGGCCCGTTCGGCTTCCAGATGACGGATCGCGCTGTGATCGACCTGGGCACTGCGTGCTTCGACGTGGTTGGCCGCGGACTGCTCGAGACTCACGCGGACCCCGGTCAGCTGCTCGACACGGCTCTGCTGCACGATGACCATCTGCCCCTCGATGCGTTCGGCGTGCACACTGGTGACGCCTGTCGCTTCGGTGGGTACGTTCCCGCCGGGCTGGCGATACTGCGTGTGGTGGATACCTGGCTGCTGCGTGTCGTGCATCGATTCGATCCCTTCACACGGTGCGGCCCGGGAGCCACATCGCTGGTCAAGCGGTGCGGACTCGTGCCGTTTTGGCTATCTCGGCCAGATCTTCAAACAGGTAACGCGTCCAGCGATCGAACTGCTGGTCACGCCACTCGCTAAGGAACGCCCGGACGGCCAACCGCGTCTCCGGTGGCATCTCTGCCCACGGGCGATCGACCCCTTGGAGTTCTGGGTGCATACGGGCGAACTCGGCGAGCGCTGCACGCAACTCCGCGGTGGCTCGTTCCGGTCGCTCAATAAGCACCCCCAGTTCCTGAAAGTCTGCGTCGAGCAAGACAAAGGTCGGAATGGCCTGTGTGCCATCGGGTCTGCGATAGAGGGCGGCAAGGTCTTGATGCGCACTGCGCCGCATAAGACGTACCTCGACCGTTGGCACACGCTGTGCGAGCGCGATCACCATCGGGACGAACTGCACCGAGTCTGGACACCAGTCCTCGGTAAGGATGAGAATATGCAACGGCTCCTGCCCAAAGGCTGCCCAGTCACCTGGCATGATGCGCGTCCGGGTGAGGTTGTGTTCGAACTCTGCGCGATACTGCTGCAAGGATGCGATGTACTCCTCGGGCGTCATTGCTTGCTCCCAGCGTTCGGCCGCAAGGCTCATCGAGCCCACCTCCTTTCCGCCGGACTGATCCTACACCGACAGTGTCTCAGACACTGAACTCGCCTTGGGCAGCGCGTTGTCGTAGTTCTGGAATCACGTCCCGTGCACAACGCTCAAGCACCGGCCAGTGTGCTTCCGGCGGCATGGGGAAAACGAGATCGGTAAAGCCGCGTTGGAGATAGGCGATCGCTAGTGAGCGAAACTGCTCAACACTCTCAAACGGCGGTCGCCAAGTGAAGACCGAACAGCGGAGTGTCGCTGGATCTCGACCGATCGCGCGCGCTGTCTGCCGGACGAAGCGGGCAAGTTCGCCGACCTCGTCGGGTTCGCCGCGTGTGTTCCAGATATCGGCGTAGCGTGCGGCGAGTCGGAGCATGCGCGGCTTGAAGGCACCGACGATGAGTGGGATGCGCGGCTGTTGGACTGGCTTCGGCTCGAATGGGGTGTCTTCGAAGCGGTAGAAGCGACCCAGGAAGGTCACACGTCGTTCGCGCTGCAGTCGATCAATGACTTCAATCGCTTCCTCCAACATGGCGATCCGATCAGCAGCGCTGGGGAAGGGGAAGGAATAGGCGCGGTGCTCACGTTCCCACCAACCGGCGCCGATGCCGAGTTCGACACGTCCTCCGGAGGCATGGTCCAGCGTCACTGCCATCTTGGCCAGCAGGCCAGGGTTCCGATACGTGTTTCCACTTACCAGGACACCAAAGCGGAGGCGGTGGGTCTGCACGCCAAGCGCGGCGATCAGTGTCCAGGCTTCCAAATAGGGAGTGTCCTCATTGTCGGCTGCCATAAAGTGATCAACAACCCAGGCGGTGTCGAAACCAAGTTCTTCGATCCAGCGCCACTGAGCCAGGAGTTCCGAGAAGGGACGGCGATTCCCGGTCCCGATACCGAACCGCACGGGTGGAAAGCTGTTGGCAGGAACGGCGATGTACTTGCTCATCCGTTCCGTTCCTCTTCACCAAAGTCTGCTGTCACTGTATGGAGCCGGCGCTCGTGCTCTGCAAGTGCCGAAAGGATCGTCTCCGCGACCCGTTCGGCAAAGGCGCGGAGAGCGGGATACTGTTCCAGCTCCCGCTCCAGATCACGGGTGAGAGACGCAACGAGACGGTCCTGGGTCAGCTTGATCATGGGCACCTCCCCTGGTCGATACCGTGCTGGCACTGAGTATCAACCAAGGGGAGAGCACAAGGCAAGGCTTAGATGAGGAAGGCACGCTCAATGAGACGGCGGAGCGGTTCGAAGTCACGGCGCGCTTCTTCAATCGTCGGCACACCGCTACCTGCCTCGCTCACCAGAGCGCTGTAGTACTCAGCAAAGCTTGGGTCACTGATCGGTGACCGGTCGCGGCGCAGGATTTTCAGCAGTCGCTCGACAGTCCGCATTGTCTGGCTCCTCCCTTCCTGCCGTCTCGGCAGCATCTTGAGGATATCACGATATCGCGATATCGACAAGAGCATGCTGGTTGTCGTACCAGGGCTGCTGCGCTAGGCTTGCAAACAACCCAGCAAGGAGGATGCGAGGCCTGTTTGGCAGGCATCCAAGCGGGAAGGGAAGGGTGACCATGTGGAAACCGACTCACCTGTCGGTGCGCGTTCGTGTACTTGTGGCGGTAGTCTGGCTCTTCGCAGCTGCTCTGCCGTATCTCCCGGTTGCTGCTCAGGAGTCGATGGACGGCTGGAGCGGCTACGTCGAAGCGTGCGGAACCGATGGTGGCTTTGCTCAGCAGGAGTTCGCATCCGGACCGGGCACGCCACTCTACGGTACTGGAAGTCTGCAGTTCTCTGTGGCCCTCGTGAACGAGGGGCGGGTGTGGTCGCAGCTCGTCCAGCCAGCGGTTGCCCGAATACCGCTCGCTGTAGTGCGTGAGATCCACTACTGGACCTTCGTAACGCGTGGCGGCGCTGTCGCTCCGCACGTGTTCCTCGACGTCGACTTGAACGCGGACGGGATTGCCGATGACCGGCTGATCTACCAGCCAGAGCTGAACGGGACAGTGACGCCGCTCACTTGGCAAGGATGGGAAGCCGTCAGTGGTCGCTGGTGGTCGCAACGAGGGCTCGGTGGGCTGCTTCGCGAAGCTCCTGGTCTGCTCTCGAACTACCTGCGCGCGTTCCCGAACGCGCAACTGGCTCTGCCAGAGAGCGGGCATGGTGGGCTTGGTATTGGTGTCGGTTGCTTTGGGAGTGGGTGGGCTGGGTGGCAGGGAGCGGTTGACGCTCTGCTCTTCCGCAGTGACCCATTGACGGTCTTTTGGAACTTCGAGTCGACTGGTGTTGTGTCCACGCGGGGTGGTGGCGTGACGGCTGGGCCCACGTTCCGTGAACTCACGCCCAGCCCTTGGACAACGGTTGCTCCTGGGACCGTGTTGATCAAGGTGACGGCAACGAGTGATGAGGGCGTCCGCTCCGTGCGGCTCTGGCTCAACAACAATGAACTCTCTCCGACTGTCACAGGAGATAACAGGACAAAGACGGCAAGCGTGCAACAGACCCTGCAGCCTGGCTTTTTCACCGTCCGTGCGATAGCGACCGACATCCTCGGCCGCTCCTTTACGGCACAGTGGCAGTTTGTTGTCTCTGGAAATGCGCGTGATGGATGGTGGTTTACTGCCGATGGAACACCGCGTCGGGTGCAGATTGAGGAATCGCTTCGCGCGCTCAGTGAGGCATTTCGCTGGCACTTCTTCGGTATTTCCTGGGATGGTGCCTACCATCCTGAGATGCCAACCCATGCGACGGTTGCCTCCACCATTCGTTTTGTGACCCGCTCACCGATGCATTTGATGACGCTTCCCCCCACAGATCCGGTTATGATCTCGGTCGAAGTGCTCTCAACGGACCAGCCGCTGGCCAGTGTGGAACTCCGCTTGAATGGCCAGCTCCTTGATGCCGAGGTCTCGCAGGACGATGCGCGGAGATGGTCGGTCTTTGTCATACGTCGGCTTGAACCTGGACTCTATGGAGTGAGCGCGACTGCTCGCGACACAGCTGGGCGGACTCTGACAATGAGCTGGGGCTTTGTCGTGTCCAGTAATTCTGCTGAGAGCCCATGGTTTACCCCCGATGGCCGTCTGAAGGCGGAGACGGTCTCGCGCACCCTTCGTACACTGGTGGAGGGCTTCCGTTGGCATCTTTATGGCATCTCCTGGGATGGCCAACCACATCCTGAATTCCCCACCCATGCCACGAGCGTCTCTGGACCGCAGCCACTTCGGCAATGGTTCGACAGCCAGGGGCGACCCAATACCGAAGCGATCACGCAGGAACTCCGCTCGCTCGAAGAGGTCTTCCGCTGGCACTTCTGGGGGATAAGCTGGGATGGGGAGCGCCATCCCGATATCCCGACTCATGCCAACTAAGATCGGACACGGCCGGTCAGGCGACCGGCCGTGTCCTTTTGGTAACCTTTTTGTGAAGACCCCTATGGGCTCAGGCGATAATTTGGCGCTTCCTTGGTGATGATGACGTCGTGCGGATGTGATTCGCGCAGGCCGGCATTCGTCATTTGAATAAAGCGGGCCTTCTCCTGCAGTTCGCGGATCGTGCGGGCACCACAATAGCCCATCGCCGCACGTAGGCCGCCGACGAGTTGGTAGACAACATTAGCCAGCGGCCCCTTGTAGGGGACGCGTCCTTCGATCCCCTCGGGTACAAGTTTGGCAATGCTGTCCACGTCGTGTTGGAAATATCGATCCTTGCTATAGGAGCGGGCCTTCATTGCACCGATGGAACCCATGCCGCGGTACTCTTTGAACCGCTCCCCCTGATAGAGGATCACCTCGCCAGGACTTTCGTCGACGCCGGCGAGCAGGCTTCCCAGCATGACCGTGTCTGCTCCCGCCGCGATTGCCTTAGCAATGTCTCCGGAATACTGGATTCCACCATCGGCGATCACCGGCACCCCATAGGCCCGGGCAATCCGTGCGACGTCCATAATCGCCGTGATCTGGGGGACGCCGACACCGGCGACGACGCGCGTTGTGCAAATCGAGCCGGGACCGACCCCGACTTTCACGGCATCTGCACCAGCCTCGATCAGCGCTCGTGCGGCCTCGCCGGTGGCGATGTTCCCGGCGATCACGTCGACGTCCCAGCGCGCTTTGATTGCTTTCACCATCTCGATCACCGCGCGTGAGTGCCCATGCGCGGTATCAACCACCAGGACGTCAACTCCTTCCTCGACAAGCGCGGCTGCCCGTTCCAGTGACTCTGGCCCGACGCCAACCGCCGCGCCGACGCGGAGCCGTCCTTGGGCGTCCTTGGTGGCATTGGGGTACTGGATCCGCTTCTGGATATCCTTGACAGTGATCAGTCCTTTGAGAATCCCGCGCTCATCGACGACTGGTAGTTTCTCAATCTTGTACCGATGCAGGATCTCGCGTGCCTCATCGAGCGTGGTGCCCACTGGGGCAGTGATCAGGTTCTCCTTGGTCATCAAGTTGGCAACCGGTTGATCCAGATCGTCTTCAAAACGGAGGTCTCGATTGGTGAGGATGCCGACAAGGTGTCCCTGCTCGTCAGTGATCGGCACTCCTGAAATGTGGTAGCGCTCCATGACTGCGAGCGCATCACGGACTTTATCGCTCGGGCGGAGCGTCACTGGCTCAACGATCATGCCCGATTCGGAGCGCTTGACCTTGTCGACTTCAGCAACCTGCTCCTCGATGGAGAGGTTGCGGTGGATGATACCGATCCCGCCCTCCCGTGCGAGTGCGATGGCCATCCGGGCCTCGGTCACCGTATCCATTGCAGCCGACACAATGGGAATGTTAAGTTCAATCCTCCGGGTCAGCTGTGTCCGCGTGTCCACGTCTTTGGGGAGCACGGCTGACTCGGCAGGGATGAGCAGCACATCATCGAACGTGAGGCCGATCCCAACGAGCTTCTCGGCCAAGATCTCCTCGAGTGTTGGTACATCGGTCATTGGTACCGGTATCGAGTCGGACGTCACAGTCATTGCATGTCACCCCCTGGCTCTCATGGTGTTCCGCGGGCGGATTCGATTGGCTCTGGGACTCTACTGAGCCCCAGTCGCTCGAGTAATTCCATACCAAGTTCGTTGTACGCGTAAGCGGCGCGCGAAGCGGGGTCGTACTCAAAGATCGTCTGCCCGTGACTCGGCGCCTCGGCAAGGCGAACGGCGCGCGGGATAACCGTGCGGAATACACGGCTGCCGAATGCTCGCCGAACCTCCTGCATCACCTGCAGCGCAAGTCGTGTCCGAGCATCAAACATCGTCAGCACCACGCCGATGACGTCAAGCGGCGGGTTCAACCGCCGCTTCACAAGATCCAGCGTTGTCACCAGTTGAGCCAGTCCCTCCAAGGGCAGGTACTCGCATTGGATCGGTACCAGAACAGCGCGTGCTGCCGCCAATGCATTGACTGTCAGAAGTCCGAGCGACGGCGGACAATCGACCAAAACGACCGCATAGCGTGGTGCCAGGAGCTGGAGAACCGCGCGCAGGCGGAATTCCCGCTGAGACGTTGCGACCAACTCTACCTCGGCACCGGCGAGGAGACCAGACGAAGGCAGAAGATCGAGCCCTGGCCGCACGTCGGCGAGGACAACCGACTCGGCACCTTCCGGCTCCAGCAACGCGTCATACACGGTCGTCTCAAGCTGCCCACGATCGACGCCGAGACTGCTGGTCGCGTTCGCCTGTGGGTCGAGGTCGACGAGCAATGTGCGAAGGCCACGCTGGGCGAAAAACGCGGCGAGCTGCACAGCGGTCGTGGTCTTGCCAACACCACCCTTTTGGTTCGCGACCGCGATGATCCGCTCCACGCCGCCCGTCCCCGCTTGCGCGGTCGATGTTAATTACCCCAGTGTACCACGTGGATCCAAGAAGCGGACAGCAATCTCATTCGCCACCCACACACCCCGCGGCGTCAGGCGAAGAGACTCGCCATCCCACTCAATGAGCTCGAGCGCTGCAAGTTCTGTGAGAACAGGCGCATACAGTTCTGCAAGCTCGATACCATGTCGGGCTCGGAATGCAGTCGCGGAAATGCCGTCTGCTACAAGGCGGAGTCCAAGAATCATCGTTTCCACGACTTCGGTCCGCTGATCGATGAATTCGCTCTGTACAATTGGCAGCTCATTGTGCTGCAGGCGTTCGATGTAACGAGCTGGAATCGGCTCATTGACAGTTCGCTGCCCATCGAGATACCCATGGGCGCCAGCTCCAGCACCGATATAGTATCCATTGCGCCAGTAAATCAGATTGTGGCGCGAGCGCCAGTTCCCTGACCGTGCCCAGTTCGAGATCTCGTAGTGTTCGTATCCGTGGGCTGCCAGGAGGTCGGCTGCAAGCTCCGCGAGCTCGGCCATCGTGTCATCGTCAAGTGGGTGGAGCACGCCGCGACGAACCCCCCGTTCATACGGAGTTCCCGGCTCAATGGTGAGTGCATAGAGCGAGAGATGTTCGGGTTCCCAAGACAGCACGGTGCGAAGGTCACGGATCCAGTCTTGGCGTGACTGACCTGGCCAGCCATAAATGAGGTCGATATTCACATTCTCGAATCCGCCAACGCGCGCAGCACGGAGTGCCGCCATCGGTGTCTCGGGACGATGGGCGCGTCCGAGCACCTTGAGCCCGTGCCTGGCCAACGTTTGCACACCAATGCTCAGGCGATTGACGCCGGCAGCGCGGTATTCAGCAAGCTTCTCCGGAGTGAGTGTCTCCGGGTTTGCCTCCAGCGTTATCTCCACCCCGTCGAGTACTCTGAACTGCTGGAAGATCGTCTCGAGAAGTTTATCCACCTGAGGTGGTTCCAGCAGTGACGGAGTGCCGCCGCCCAGATAAATGGTTTGGAGCGTGCGGTGACGCAGCCGTTCGGCCCAGAGGTTGAGTTCGCGCTGAAGGGCTGCGAGGTACGCGGGGACGAGGTGCTCCTGCCGGGCATAGACATTGAAATCACAGTAGGGGCAAACACGGCGACAGAAGGGGATGTGGATGTACAACCCCAACGGTGTCTCGCGTAGCTGTGGTGCGGCGTGGACGAGCATGATCTGCGGCGTCGTGTCTGCCATGCCACATCTGCTCCAACTCTCTCGCTCTTCTGTCAACTATACCTCCCGTGAGTACCGGCGAGCTCACCAAGCCAGATGCCGTGCAGTGTCTGGCTGCATCTTCTGTAGCTTCCAGCGGAGTTGCTGAGCGGTCGGTCTTGTTGCAGGTGCTGGTACCATACCTGGGCATCTGACCTTCATTCGCGCTGGTTCCTCGCGAGCACGGGAAGAAGTCTGACTCCCGCAATGTCCTGAGTTCGTGCACCGTGCAGAGCCGCCGCTTATTGTCTGCCGAACGCCGTATGCCGTCGGTGTGTGAGGAGTGCCTGAATAAGGCCGAGTGCCGCGAACTGCGTCCAGATAGCGCTGCCGCCGAGACTGATGAAGGGCAGCGGAACACCGGTCACGGGGAGTAGGCCGACATTCATGCCCATGTTAACGAATGCCTGAAAGAAGAATAATCCTGTCACGCCTGTGGCGAGTGCGCGGCTAAACAGATCGTCAACAAGGAGTGCTGCACGACTAATCCGCCAGAGTAAGAGGCAGTAGGCCGCCACCAGTGCAACGCCACCGACGAAACCAACCATGCCCATCGCGTGGGCGAAGATGAAGTCAGTATGCCGCACCCGCAAGAGGCCGAGTTGGCTTTGCAGGCTTCCACGTAGTCCATTACCCCAGAGGCCTCCCGTCCCAATGGCGATTTGGGCTTGGATAATGTTAAACCCTTCACCGAAGTAGTCCCGCTCCGGCTGGTAAGAGATAAGGAGGCGCTCGCGCATATAATCATGCAACACGAAGTGCCAGGCGAAGAGCGCGGCCAAGGGGCTCACTGCCAGCACCCCCAGCAGATGGAGGCGACGGACCGGACTGACTAGCATCACTACCAGCCAGATAGCTGCGAAGCAGCCCGCTGTTCCTAGGTCTGGTTGCTGGTAAACCAGAGCCATAGGGACAGCGACGATGAGACCAGTGAGAAGAAAGTTGCGCAGGCGGCGCATCTCGGCCCCGCGATCAGCAACGAAGGCAGCAAGTGCGAGCAGAACGGCGATCTTGGCTGGTTCCGACGGCTGAAGCGTGAGCGGCCCAAGGTCTATCCAGCGCCGCGCCCCGCCGATCGTAGTGCCGACGAGGTCGACGGCGATGAGTCCGATGAGCGCGGTGGCGTAGATCACCCAGGCAAGCGCCTTCACATACCGCGGGTCGATCCAACTGAGTACGGCCATGAGGACTAGCCCCAAGCCGATGGCGATGGCTTGACGCAGAAGCGGCCCGCCGAGACGCAAGGGGCCAGCACCATCGGCACTCCAAATCGCCACCAAGCCAAAGCCGGAGAGCACCAGTGCGGTGATGAGCAGCGCCCAGTCAAAGTTGCGGAAGTTTGCCTGTCGTTCGTGCGAACGGAGCGAGAGACCAGCCGTGATCACCTGTCTCCTACCTCGGGAATCGCCCGAGCTGTCGCTGACAGGAGTGTACACTGAGCGTCTGTCAAGGGAGCCAGTTGCCAGGTGTAGTCGGGTAGGTGAGCGTGGCAGGCAAAGACTAACCAACGTTGTGTATCCAGGGGTGGGGGTGACCAGGATGGAGGCATCCATCGACTTGTGCTGACATTTGTGTGCCAGCCACGCTCTCGTTCTGCTCGGCAGGAGCTCTCTCGTATCAGGCCCCGCCTACGTTGCTGGTTCTCTCTTGTCCGTGATACCGTGAGAGTAATCATCAGGGTCATACAGCGTGGTGGACACGACGACGAGATTGGGCGAGACACGATGCAGCTGGTCACGCTGCTGCCGGTTGCTTCGGAGAGCACAGGCTAACGTACTCTCTTCCTTGCTCTTTGGGTGACGTCGTCGCTGGATCACGGTGCCGCGAGTGTCTTGGACGGTGATGCGCGGCATTCCGGTGCCCACACCCACAGGGAAAGAAAGGCGAGAGCTTCTTTGCGAAAGTTCTCCGTTCGGTCGTCAGGCGGAATTCTCCCGATGGGCAAGCCTAGTAGACGGAAGAGTAGGGCACGAGATCTGCTGGGTACTTGCCAACTCGAATCCGGTGTCCTGATCGACCAGCGTGGTCCTTCGCCTGTGAGGCCACTTCGGCACAGTGTGAAAGCCAATCGTCTCGCTCACTCTGACATGCGACAAGAGGGACTCTTGACATGAGTCGTGCATGATGATATATATATACTGTGGAAGGGTTGTGGAGCTCGTGGAGTCTCGACGCGAAAGGAGGCGAGCCATGGTGGAGCGCTGGAGTCCGATCGCGGAGTTCGAGCGGTTCTGGAATGAGATGGATCGCGTGATGAGCGAGGCCTTCGGCCGGACGGCTCGACCATTCCTCGCACGGGCGTTCACGGCTCGGCCGGCGATGGATCTTTTCGACACCGGCGAGGCGCTCGTTGTGAAGGTGGCGGTGCCGGGAGCGAAGCCGGAGGATATCGAGATCAGTATTGATCAGAATACTCTCACCATCCGCAGTCATTATGGCTATCTGCTTGACGAGGAGACCGCAAAGCACGCGACCTGGTACCGGCGCGAGATCGGGTACGGTGAGTTCAGCGAGACGCTGACCTTGCCGGCACCGGTGGACGCTGACGCCGCGCAGGCGCAGATCGAGCACGGGATTTTGACGCTCACGTTGCCCAAGACGAGTGAGGCACGCGTGAAGCGGATTCCCGTGCAGCAGCCGAAGGCGTTGGCGACCTCAGTCAACTAATCGTGTCTACCAAGCCTCTGAAGGCTGGCCCGGGTTGTAGCCCGGGCTTTCGCTATTCTTCAGTGATAGATTCTTCCGTGTCTTACCTGTAGCCAAGAAACACGTACTCAAGGGTTGGTCGCCTGTTAGTGGCGTTGCGAAGGGGAGCTGATTGAGGCTGGGGCAGACCGTTCGGCGTGACGAGTTTCCGGGACGAAGGCAGCGAGCAGACCGGCTGCGAGTAGCCCGAGACCAGAACAGAGGCCAGCCGTCACGGCGATGCCGAGCACATCAGCTGTAATTCCGACAGCCAACGGTGCGAGCGCTTGTCCACTATCTCCAATAAGCCGCCACAAGCCGAGGAACTCGCCGGTACGTCCTGGTGGAGCTAAGTCTGCACCGAGCGTCATCATCGTTCCGGAGCCTAAGCCATTTGCCAGCCCGAGGAGGAGACCAACCAGGAGAAGCTCGGTGTAGTTGGAGCTCATTGGGACCAGAACCATGCCGAGACCGAGTAGTAAGAAGGAGGGGACAGCCGCTGCTTTACGGCCCCAGCGGTCCATGATCCATCCTGCGGGCCAGAAGAGTGCCATGTCGACCATCGCCGAGAGGCTGACGATCTGTCCGATGGCAGCGGCGCTAAGACCGAGCGCGTCTGCGCCGTAAAGTGGGATCGCAACTTGCCGAGTCTGCCGCAGCATCTGACCGAAGAGTTGTGCTGTCCCAGCACTGAGCAGACTGCTCCCGCGTGACCGCAGGACATCATTGATGGCAGCGAGCGGTGCAGGACGCACCGTTACGCCGGTGCTCGCAGCAGGCTCCAGGGCTGCGGCGGCAATGACGAAGGCGATCACAGCCACGATAGCCGTGACAACGAGAGCCCAGCGCAGGCCCAGCAGGGTACCTAACCATCCTCCCATCGCTGGCCCAAGGAACCATCCGATCCGGTTAATCCCGCCGAAGACAGCAATAGCCCGTCCACGTTGTTCCACCGGAACGATGGTCGCCAGATAGGCATGCCGAGAGAGTCCCCACAGGGCAATACCTACGCCGGTGGCCAGTCGGAGAGCGATGAGCAGAACGGGGACGTTCCCTGCGAAGGCGACGCCGACCGTGGCAGCCGCGTAGATGAGGGAGCCGGCCAGAAACGCTCGACGGAAGCCAATACGGGCAAGTAACGCGCCGACCGGTACGTCCGCAGCGAATGTGCCGACCCAAGCCGCGGCAATGGCGAGCCCAGTGAGCGTGTAGCTGGCGCCGTGCTCGCGCAGGAAGAGCGGGAGTACTGGCACCATGACTCCCTGCCCGAAGGCGAGCAGGGCTGTGGGAAGATAGACGGGGTACACAAGATCGCGCGTTCCGCGCACTGCAGCCTCCGTACCCAGGCCACATGGTGGCATCACCGAGCGCGCCGCGCAAGTGAACTGGTCAGCTCAATCGAAAGGCTCGAAGCTACGCTGTTGCCACACGTGGCAGTCCATCTCTCGCTCGCGAAAATACGAAACTACTTTAGGTAGGGTGGAGTGGAAAATAGCCTGTACTGCACAGCTTACACTGTGCCGGCTGGTGTCTTGCGTGTCGTGGCTTTGCATCCCGTGCTCCGGGTGCATGTCCGCAGCACGCAGAGCCTCGTGTCTTCGGTCACGGAGCGTGACGGTGGGAGGTTGCGTATCCTGTGCGCCTGAGTCTGCGAAGAAAGAGCCCTGTGCTGCTCCGGTGGGACGAGGCGCTGTACCGACTGAACCATCGGGGCACGTGCTCATCGCGTAGGCATCGCGCTCTGTAGGCTTCGCGAGTGGATCAGATACTCTAGTCGTTCTGATGCCGATGCCTGGCCTCCGTCGAGGAGTGGAAGCCCCCAACAGGGTGGCAACGTTGGCTAACCAAAAGCGAGATCGAAAGGATCACATCCCACGGCACGAAAGCGGCCTGCCTGAGGCACTTGCACTTGACAGAATCTGTGGTGTAGACTTTACTAGTCTCGCCCACCGGCGATGGGAAACGCCCGAGGGGCACTGCTGTGGGGAGATGCCCGAGCGGTTCAAGGGGCCGGTCTGTAAAATCGGTGCGCTGACGCGCGTCGGGGGTTCGAATCCCTCTCTCCCCACCGGATTCCTGAACTTTGCAGACAGTACCCGCTCGCTGCCTCCTGGCAGTGCTCACATTTCCCGGCATGTCTGACTCGGTGCTGACGAGTCGTCGGAGTCTGCCCAACGTTTTTGGTGTTCGAGGTGCGTTGGCGGGTTGAGGTAGTGCAGTAAGCACTCGTCTGAGCTTCGTTCGCCTTTCGTCCTCAGGTCATGCCTGCTGACTACTTAATCCTGTTTGTGTGCATTTCCTTCTGTCAGCGTCCCTTGTTCTGGTCCGTCGGGGATTGCTTGTTGGTCGCGCTGGTTACCTGAAAACAAGGAGTACATTTGTGGTTGGCAGTATTAACGAGCCTCCGTGAATCTGGGCGTGACAGTCAAGTCGCGGTACCGTCGAGTGATGGCACAGTGCCGATGTGCCAGTAGGCGGTGTCGGGACACACGTCTAAACCCAAGAGATCGCAAGGAGGCAGAATGCACTCCTCGCGCTGCTCTGCTGCGGCAGGTTCCTGTCTGCCTTCCAGAGATTTGTTTCGGTATCTCCGGGCGAACGGGCGCTTTTTCTCCCTGGCGGTAAGACGGTGCTGCGGTTCGTGGCACCGACGAATCAAGAGGACGCAGGGAGCGCGAGCGATGTTGCCGCTTCTGCCACGGAGATTGCCAGTTCCCTGGGCAGCCCTGCATCGACCAAGAAATCGTGTATCTCACCCGGCGTCGTGGCGGAGCCACGGCGAACACGAAGGCGCTGGTGCTCTGCGATGTCCTCCAAAATCCATAGCCGAGCTTCAATTTCCCAGCCAGACCGTTGGCGGCAGACAATGACGCGGCCCGCAAGTGCTTCGCCGAGGGTTGCCCCACGCCGGTCGCTGCGGTGCGTCACCAGTTCAAGGTTCGACCTTGCTGCCTGCCAATCGCACGCCCAACCGGCAATCTCGTTGGGCAGTTGTGGCGGTGCACCCATGACACCGGTCATGTGTTCTCCTTTCGGCCTCGATGCGTCTCGCGTCCACTGTAAGCCCGTGCCGAAGTATGTTCTTGGCTACCGTAGCACCCCAGGACCGGCATCGCTGAGGAGTTCGACCAGCAGCGCTTTGTGCAGGTGTAGTCGGTTCTCCGCCTGGTCGAAGATAACGGATTGTGGCCCATCAGCGACTTCGACGGTGACCTCTTGTCCGCGGAACATCGGCAGGCAGTGCATGAAGATAGCGTGTGGGGCAGCGGCAGCCATGATCGTTGGTGTGACCCGGTACGCTTCCAGGGCTGCAAGCACCTCATCTGGGACAGTTTGTCCCATGCTGACCCAGACGTCCGTGTAGACAACGTCCACCCCTCGTACAGCCTCGATCGGGTCGGTGAGCACCTCGATGTGTGCGCCGGTCCGTGCGGCGATCCGCTGCGCTCTCTGCACAATCTCTGGCTCTGGCCGGCAACTGGGAGGCGTGGCAATGCGGACCGAAAGTCCGACAAGTGCGCCCGAGAGAACAAGCGAGTGGGCCATGTTGTTCGCGCAGCCCAGATAGGCGAGTGTTCGACCATTCCAACCACCAAGCTGTTCTTTGATGGTGAGCATATCAGCCAGGCCTTGTGTGGGATGCGCGAGGTCGGACAGGCCATTAATCACTGGCACACTCGCGTGAGTAGCTAGTTCCACAACGTCGGTATGACGAAAGACTCGAGCCATTATGGCATCGACGTAACGGGAGAGAACCCGAGCAGTGTCGGCGATGGTTTCACCGCGCCCCAGCTGAAGGTCGGTAGTTGAAAGGTAGAGTGCGTGCCCACCCAATTGCGCCATTCCAGCTTCGAAAGCGACGCGGGTACGCGTTGAGGGCTTCTGAAAGATCATAGCCAAGGTCTTCCCACGAAGGAGATGGTGCTGTGGTTCACCGGCACGCTGTTGCGCCTTCAGCCGTGCGGCAAACTCGATGAGAGTAACCGCCTGCTCCGGTGTCAGATCATCGTCGGTTAAGAGATGGAAAAGCTTGCGAACCGTCGGGACAGCCATGGCAACCTCCTCATCATGCTGCACACAATCCAGCCGCAGACGAACCGGCGACGCCTCGACCTAGATCGGTGCCTCATGCGGAGGTGCACTGTCCCCATCCCTTTCTCAGTGGGCAGCCACGCCCTGCTTCGACTATCTCAAATCCACGTCCGCGTGTCAAGAACTGGTCACGTGCCTACGAGGCCTTGTCGTGAGTTGTGTACCGCCTCCCCAGGGATGAAGCAGGACTTCACGGTGGCGATGGCTTCTACCAGGAATACTCGTCAGTCGATCACTCGTCGAAACGTTCCCGCACTCAATTGCCGATGACTCGCTACATCACACCCGTGCGAGCGACTGCCCTGCGGTGGTGAGTACTGGTGAATGATGATGAACTCCCTTCACTACCGGTCCGGTGCTCACCCCGTTTCCTATCAGACAAAGACCGGGCAGCGACCACGTGCGGTAGCGAACCGCCTCCGGTGTGATCATCCCGATCGAGAAATGACCCGTGTAGACGAGGGTGGGTGAGTTTAGTGGTGACTGCCTGTCTGGTGGCGGATCGCTGATCAGAGTCTCCAGCCGGTGTGGTCGAGCACGTGGAAGTATGGCCAAGTGCAGCTCTCTGCGGACTGCACCGCTCTATTGACAATGTCATCAGTATACCTTAAAGTGCTTTTAGGATACGCCATACTGGCAGTAAATGAGGGAGCTGGTAGCCCTCGTCATGTGTACTCGTACGCATTGCGTTGCAAGACGGCGATGTGCTGGACCCTCCCCGTCGCTATACCTGTATGCCCGAAGAGCGTGTCGGCATATTGAGCTCTGAGGAGAGGAGCATTCTATGGCCATGGTGAGTGATGGCGGTCTTGTGCGCGAAGCAGTTCAGATCGGTCGCGGTCGCCCACCACTCCCGCTGGTTGACCTTCCTGAGCCAGAAGAAGTGTTCAAGGTTCCGCGGCTTGACTTCAAAGCAGTTGTGTCTGTGGTCATCGGACCGAGTCTCATAGCGTTGGGGCTCTCGATTGGCTCAGGCGAGTGGCTTTTAGGTCCGCTTGCTGTGGCCCAGTACGGCTTTGTGGGAATCGGCTGGGTCATCTTGCTTTCGGCACTCCTGCAGACCTTCTATAACGTGGAGATAACGCGTTATGTCATGGCGACTGGCGAGGTTCCAATACTCGGCTGGGCGCGAGTTCCACCGGGATGGTGGGTGTGGGTGCCGGTGGCGCTCTTGATGGTCTACTTTGCAAACATTTGGGGAGGATGGGCAGCAGGAGCCGGGGAAGGGCTTTATGTCTTACTGATAGGCAATCTGGTTGACCAACCAGATGAGCGAAGGGCCGCACGCTGGCTTGCAGTCTTGCTGCTGGCCATCGTGTTTCTCCTTGTTCTCTTTGGGAGGAAAATTGCGCGGACCTTGGAGCTTGTCAATTGGGCAGTAGTGGGGTTTATCTTGATCAGCCTCTTGCTTGTGAATCTGTTCATTGTGCCGTTGGAGACGTGGTGGACGGCGTTGCGTGGCCTTCTGACACCTGCACTTCCGCCGCCTGGAGTTGATGCGACGCTCCTTGGAGGACTGGCTGGGTACACAGCTCTTGCATCAGGACTGAACTGGTACAACATGAATTACTATCGAGACCATGGATATGGTATGGGTGCGCGTGTCGGGTTTATCGCTGGACTCGTTGGTGGCAAACAAGAAGAGGTGTTGGCCAGTGGGGTCACCTTCCCTGACACGGCGGAGAACGAGCGTCGCTGGAAGCGCTGGTTCCGCCTGTTGCTCATCGATCAGTGGGTCGTGTTCTTTGGTGGCGCGCTACTTGGCATGTACCTCACCACGCTCCTGGTTTATCACTTGGCAAACCTGCCTGGTGTGGAGAAGCCAACGCGGGCAACGATGCCTACCTTTGCTGCTGATGTGTTGTCACGGGAATATGGGAGCGGTTTATACACCTGGGCGTTGATCGTCGGATTCTTTGTGCTCTTCAGCACCCAGCTGGGGATTTTTGAGTCGATGGTTCGTAACATGTCGGATGCGCTGTACGGGCTGAGTCCTGCCTTTCGGCGTGCAATTGCTGGTGATCCACGGCGGTTCTATTATCCGTTTATGGTCGTCTTACTCGTGGTGATTAGCTTCCTCATTTTCCAAGCATTGCCCACCGAGTTGATTCTGATTTCTGCCAACATGTCAAATCTGGGAGCGCTTGTCTTTCCGTTCCTCCTCCTGTACTTAAACCGGCGTCTACCCAGGGCAGCACGCCTGCGCTGGTGGTCATATGTTTTACTACTGGCAAATACGGTGTTCTTCGGATTCTTCTTTGTGAACTTCTTGTGGACGCAGATCTTTAAGGTACCACTCGTCAAATTCTAATAGAGGGCACGTGTATACGGCATGTCGGGATAGTCCCGATACGTCGTCTTATTCATTGCAGCTGAAGCACACCGAAGGGGCTGGAGCGGGCCCGCACTGTACCGCTTGCTGTGATGCAGTCAGCGTGATGCCTGGCGGAGTGTTAGGCCGACGTACGACTGCAGCCAGGAAGCTGCCCACCAGGCGGTGGATGATGGAGCACGGTGCGGTTGACGTGACGCGTCAACCACGCTAGGCTTGAACTCTGTGGGTGTGGACACCCACAAGATGGATTGTGTCTGCCCTTGAGGAAGGAAGAGACGTGTACGCGGTGGTCCGAACGGGTAGCAAACAGTACCGAGTGCGCGTCGGTGACATCATCGAGGTCGAAAAGCTTCCGGTCGAGCCTGGGCAGGAGGTGACACTCGAAGACGTCCTGCTCGTGGAAAAGGACGGGGCAGTGACGGTGGGGCAGCCGGTGGTGCCGGGCGCACGGGTTGTGGCACGAGTGCTCGACCAGGTCAAGGGGCCAAAGCTGATCGTCTTCAAGATGAAGCCGAAGACGCGCTATCGTCGCAAGACCGGGCATCGTCAGCGCTACACGCGGCTCCAGGTAGAGGCAATCGAACCTGGTGCAGCATCCTAAGCTGAAAGAGGAGGCGAACGATGGCACACAAGAAGGGCGGCGGCTCGACACGGAACGGACGCGACAGCCGTGCCAAGCGGCTTGGGGTGAAGCGGTTCGATGGTCAGTTTGTCCGTGCGGGAAGCGTGCTTGTGCGGCAGCGGGGAACTGTCTTCCGCCCAGGTCGCAATGTCGGGATTGGCCGAGACTTCACGCTCTTCGCGTTGATTGATGGCTTTGTGAAGTTCGAGCCAATCTCACGCGACAGGCGGCGGGTGAGTGTCTATCCCGCGCCGGTTATCCAGGCACAGCCAGCTGCGGCGGGGAGCGTAGTCGCATGAAGAAAGACATCCATCCCCGGTACTATCCACAAGCAACAGTGATCTGCACGTGTGGCAATACATGGACGACCGGCTCGACCAAGCCGATGCTACGCATTGAGCTGTGCCCCAAGTGTCACCCATTCTTCACCGGCGAGCAGAAGATTGTTGATACGGCTGGGCAGGTGGAGCGCTTTATCCGCCGCTTGGAGAAGGCCCAAGCTCAGCCGCGCAAGAAGAAGGAAGAGCGGCGCCGCAAGCGTCTCGAACGGCGAGCACTGCTTGTCGAGCGTGAAGAGGGGCAGGAGGGTGTGGACACGGCTGAAAGCGAGGCCTGACCGTTGTTTGATGCGCCAGTATGCTATACTTGCGCTGTGAGTCGTCTGAGTTTTACCTTATGAGGACGACTCGATACCACGCAGGGGCGTGCGTGGACAGGGAGGCGGATCATGACAGGTTTCAAGGCACTGACGCCGCGCCCCG
Source organism: uncultured Thermomicrobium sp. (assembly GCA_938028665.1). Classification (GTDB taxonomy): domain Bacteria; phylum Chloroflexota; class Chloroflexia; order Thermomicrobiales; family Thermomicrobiaceae; genus Thermomicrobium. The sequence goes on from CALIMB010000010.1 coordinate 20,843, forward strand.
AAGAGCAGGCTGAGCAGCTGTGGCTTGAAGGGTTGGGTTTTACACCCGAGCAGATTGCTCGCCTGCGCGAGCTGCGGGACATGTACCCTTATATCGAGTACATGGATTCACGGAAGCAGTGGAATCGGTTGCGCTTCGTCAAGTGGCTCTATTCGCGGGGAGCAATCTCGCGCTGACAGTAAGGTGGGGGAACGACGCGGGGTGCGCTCAATACCCCGCGTTTTTGTTTTCGAGTTTTTACGAGAGTACACTTGCAGCACAACCAACGGCGGTTGGCGCGCGCCCGCGATGGCGCAGAGATAGAGGATGGAGGAGCAACACCGATGACGTACGTGATTGCAGAGCCCTGCATCGGGGTGAAGGATGCCTCCTGTGTTGAGGTATGCCCGGTTGACTGCATTAAGTCCGATCCAGAGGCAGATCAGTACTTCATTAATCCGGACGAATGCATTGACTGCGGCGTCTGTGCTGAAGTTTGCCCAGTCGAAGCAATTTATTTTGAAGATGATCTTCCGGAGCAATGGCGTCACTATCTTCAGAAGAATCGAGAATATTTCCAGCGTCAACGTGTTTAATCCAGATGCTCATCAAGGGAGATCACTAAGCGGATGGGTTGACCCACCCGCTTAGTGATCTTTACCCTGACTCACAGCCTTACTGGGCGATGCCCGGCATGGCCACGCTGCTTGGGTCAGCAACCGGTTGTTCCCGGAGTGAGCGAGCAACTTCCAGTGCGGCATCGTATGCCGCCTCGAGTGATGCCTGCACATCCGTTTCACTATGTGCAGTCGAGATAAACCAGCGCTCCAAGTGATAGGGGTGGAAGTAGACGCCGCGCTTGAGCATTGCTCGGTTAAAGCGGTCATAGATGTCAATGCTGGTATACGCGTGCGCTTCCCGATAGTTGCGGATGCGATCCAGTGCTGGTGCGTCCGGCTTAGCGAAGAAAATATGCCAGACCGGACCGATCCCCTGAACAATACAGCGGAGCCCGGCAGCCTCGCATGCCTGACGCAGCCCTTCACGCACTTGCTCGCCAAAGCCATTCAGGATTGTCCAGAGCTCCTGGCGCCGTGTTTTCATCTCGGTCAGAACAGCGCGGGCTGCAGCCAGGGCCACGACATTCGCAGTGTACGTGCCCCCGTGTAGAACTTGATTGGTTGCTTCCAGCTGCATCACCTCACGCGAACCACCAAAAGCGGCGATGGGGAAACCGGCTCCCAGTGCCTTCGCGTAGGTCGCGATATCCGGAATCACACCGAGCCGCTCTTGTGCTCCGCCTGGTGCCAGACGGAACCCAGTGATCACCTCATCGAAGATCAGGAGTGCACCATAGGCACGGGTGATTTCGCGCAGGAACTCAAGATATCCAGGCTCGGGGAGGATGACGCCCGAATTGCATTGAACTGGCTCAACAAGGACACCCGCAATCTCGTGGCCATGTTCTAGGAAAAGCCGTTCCAGGCTTTCCTGGTCGTTGTACTGCGCAATCAAGAGTGCCTCACCGTAGCTCTCGGGAATGCCGCGCGAACCCGGAGTTGGCCGTGGGCTGTAGGGCCGCAGCTGCGGGCGCCACACATCAGGATGACTTGACCACAGGTGCGTGTCGGCCCAGCCGTGATACCCGCCCTCCATTTGAACGATCTTTGGCCGACCAGTGTAAGCACGAGCGAGACGGGCAGCGGCCATCGTCGCCTCTGTGCCGGAGTTGGCGAACCGCAGGAGCTCAACTCCTGGTACCAGTTCCGTGAACAGCTCGCCAACTTCGGCATCCAGTTCATACGGGAAGGTCGAGATGGTCCCGTAGCGCTCGATCGCCTCAACAACTGCCTGAATCACACGCCGTGGCTTATGCCCGAAAATGAGCGGACCATAGCCCAGACTGTAGTCAATGTACTCGTGGCCATCAACGTCCCAGAAGTGAGAACCCTCACCGTGGGAGAAGCAAAGCTCAAGACCCTTCTTCAGACGGGCGTAAGAGCTTTCGCCACCAGCAATCGTTTGGCTAATCCGCTCAAACAGCTGCCTACTCTGGGCGAAATAGTCAACGCCCAACAGAAGATCGGTACTCATACAGTCCCTCCATGGTGAGCCCAATGGCTGCACAGTAACGGGGGCAGCCACGCCCGAGCGTATCCAGCCTGACGGTGGGTGAGACCGCGGGGCACCGTCGAGAGGTGGACCGCACAACCAGAGTCTACGCGAGTCCCCGGGGGAGTTGTCAAGGTGCCGAATGCGGATCAACAGGAGAGAAAAGATGTGCCTCTCGGTTCCACCTGTTCCTCAAGCACCCCGCTGCACCAGACCGACACCATCCAACCGGAGGCAGTGCTGGAAACGTGCGAAGAACGCACGGCATCGGTTGTTCGGGAAGGTCAGAATGGCTGTGTTGTTGGGAAGTGACACGCCAGGATGACTTCTTGGTAGGCCATGGAAACCGCGGCTCCGCCTACCAGAGCACAGAACGTTGTGTCGGATTGCTCCCAACTCTACGACAGCTCTCCACTTTTCGCCGTGCAATAAGTTCCCGCATGCGTGGGAAGTCAGGGCAATGCGAGCCGCGAGCTCTGAGACTGTGGGATTCCTTGCGCGGGGTGTGGCTTGCGAAGACTGCCCGATGCCGGATATCCTTCCCTGGTCTCGCCGCCTGCTACGCTTATGTTGGCTTCGGTTTGTCCCAAGACTCCCCGAGGAGGGCTACCGTGCGACGATGGGACGAGGAGTATGGCTCAGTACGTGCCCCCGATTTCCCTCCTGCGCTCACCTGGTTTAACGTCCGTCGACCGGTGACGCTCGCTGACCTACGCGGTCGCCTGGTCATCCTCGATTTCTGGACATATTGCTGAATCAACTGCTTGCACGTTCTGCCCGCGTTGCGGGCGGTTGAGGAGCAGTATCCGACACAAGTCGTTGTCGTTGGTGTCCACTCGCCAAAGTTCCCCAATGAGCGCGAGCCTGCCAACGTTCGGCAAGCCATCCTGCGCGAGGACATCACACATCCAGTTGTGCACGACCCGGAGTTGCTCCTCTGGAGGAGATACGCTGTTCGGGCTTGGCCGACGCTCGTCTTTGTCAGCCCCGATGGCTATATTCTCGGAGTTCATGAGGGGGAGATTCGCGTTGACAGCCTGGTGCGAGCCGTCGGCCAACTGCTCGGTCGCACTGGTGTGACAGCAGCAAGCCCGCTCGATTTCCTTGCACCGGAGCATCGTCCACGCACGCCGCTGGCATTCCCGGGCAAGCTTGCGGTGAGCCAGGCGCATAATCGACTGGTGGTGAGCGATACAGGGCACCACCGGTTAGTGTTAGCGGCTCTGGACGGAACTGTCTCCCAGGTGATTGGGGATGGAACACCTGGTCTACGCGATGGCGCATTTGCCGAGGCGCGCTTCTGTGAACCGCAGGGGGTCTTTCTTCACGGCGATCTTTGCTTTGTTGCTGATCGCGGCAACCATGCCATCCGACGAATCGATCTTGCGCAGGGTGTCGTGGAGACAATCGCAGGAACAGGACGCTTGGGGTACGGCTTTCCTGCCGCTGGTCCGGCACGCCAGGTCGATCTTCGCTCGCCGTGGGCACTCTGGTATCACGACGGTTTTTTGTTCGTCGCAATGGCTGGCAGTCACCAGATCTGGATACTGGATCTGGCCACGAGCCTTTTTCAGCCCTATGCTGGCTCCGGCATAGAGGGAATCCAGGGTGGACCGCTCGACCGCGCCTGGTTTGCTCAGCCATCTGGTCTGACCAGCGATGGACACGTCCTCTACGTTGCCTGCTCCGAGGCGAGTGCGGTGCGAACCGTCGATTTCCCTGGGACCCTAAACCCGAAAGTGGGACGGCTTGTTGGGACTGGTCTTTTCGACTTCGGCGATCGGGATGGGACGGGCGATGCGGTGCGCTTGCAGCACCCACTCGACGTTGCCTGGTTTGGCCGGGAGCTCCTGATCGCCGATACCTACAATCACAAGGTGAAGCGTCTGGATCCCACCACGCGGATGTGTGTGACGTGGGCCGGTGACGGCTATCCAGGCCATGAGGACGGACCGCTTGAGCAGGCCCGATTCTGGGAGCCGGGTGGGCTAGCCGTCGCCGGCGATCAGATCTATGTCGCGGATACGAATCAGCATGCGGTTCGCGTTATTGACCAGGTACGGGGGGTGGTGAGGACATTGGAACTGCGTGGACTGACGCCACCCGGAGACTGAAGTGAGGAATCCGGCGATGGGATGCTCGTCGATCCGCCTCGCTTTCATTGGTGATGTGATGCTGGGGCGGCTGGTCAACCGCGTCCTGCGCAACGTGCCACCGTCCTGGGTGTGGGGTGATGTACTGTCCGTGCTCCTCTCAGCTGATGCACGGCTCGCTAACCTCGAGTGTGTCCTCTCGGACCGCGGTGAGCCCTGGCCTGGAAAGCGCTTCGTCTTCCGGAGTGACCAGAAGAACGTCGCCGTGCTGACGGCAGCGCAGATCACGGCCGTTTCACTTGCCAACAACCATGTGCTCGACTTCGGCGACGTAGCGCTTGCGGATATGCTGCAGGCACTTGATGAGGCCGGGATCGCTCATGCCGGTGCTGGGCGTGACGCTCAGGAGGCGCAGCAACCAGCTCATTTTATCGTCTTCGGTCTACACTGTGCCCTTATCGCCGCGACAGACAACGAGCCGGATTGGGAGGCAGGGCCGAACAGCCCTGGTGTCTTTTATGTGCCCTGTGACACTGGGGACACCCGTTTCCACACACTTTGCGAACTGGTGCACCAGGCTGCTACAAGCCACGACCTCGTGATTGTCTCGTATCACTGGGGCCCAAACTGGGGTGAGCGACCGCTTCCCGAGCATGTGCGGGTGGGGCGTGCACTGATCGAAGCGGGAGCGCGAATTGTGTATGGGCACAGCGCACATATCACCCGAGGAGTCGAGTTCTACCGTGGCGGCGCGATTCTCTACAGTTGTGGCGACTTCCTCGATGACTATGCGGTGGACGAGGTCGAGCGCAATGACGAGTCGTTCGTCTTCACAGTGGTGATGGACGGTACACGGCTCCGCGAGTTGCAGCTCGTCCCAATAGTCATCGCAGACTTTCAAGCGCGCCGCTCCGATCCGATCCGGGCGGCGCGCCAGATCGAACGGATGCGCCGGCTGTGTGCTGAACTTGGTACCCGCGTCGAGATGGTACCGGAGGGATTGCGCCTCCTACCTTGACGAAGGTAGCTCTTGACCATGCCCTAGTGATCGAATGCTGCAGGATTTCCCACTATCGACAAAGGCAGCGGACTTGCCAAGCGAGTGGTGACTGTCCTGGACGTCTATAGCTTGCCAATTTGCCCTCAGTGTTGGTTGTCAGAGAACACAGCAGCGTGTTCAACGTATCGGGGCACGAGATGGCCTCTTCGCTGGAAACGACTGCTGTCAGCAGGAGTTGTCCCGCAGCTGTGTTGTGGCAAAGTGGCGCGCAAAGAACGATTGCTACTGGGATTTGACTTCTGTCATTCTCCTCATCGTGCGGGGTGATCGCTCCGTCGTCATGTCGGAGTCGTGTTGTCAGTGGTGAACCAATGAGGTATCCTTCTAAGGTAATACCCTAGAGGGGTATATGGAGAAGTGTATGAACGAACAAGGCGAATGGCGAGAGTCTGAACGACGCGTTGCTTCCTATCGTGCCGACAAGGCGCGCATCCTAGCCCGCTTGCGCCGAATGGAGGGGCAGGTGCGCGGCATCATCCGCATGGTGGAAGATGATCGCTACTGCGTCGATATCCTCGTGCAGCTCTCATCGGTGATCGCCGCGGCGCGGAGCATCGGCTTGGTGCTGTTGGAAGACCACATTCGTGGTTGTGTCTTGAACGCCGAGGACAAAGAGGCGGCGATCCAGGAGCTGACTGAAGCGATTGAGCGCTTCACGCGGAGTGTGAGCTGATCCGGTTCGGAGGACGTTCATGAGCGAGCAAACTGCCCACACGAAGGAGCAAACGACGACTATACGGCTTGCGATTGAGGGGATGAGCTGCGCTTCGTGTGTGCGGCGCGTGGAGCGGGCAATTACTGCGGTACCAGGTGTGGCTGAAGCGAGTGTCAACCTGGCCACGGAAGAGGCACTTGTGACGCTGGCACGACCCGATATCCCCCTCGGTGAACTCCTCGCTGCTGTGGAGCGAGCTGGCTACCATGCCAGTCCGCTTGTCAGTGAGCCGTCTGTTGGTAAATCGAGAGAGGCGACGGTGGAGTTCGTCATTGAGGGGATGACCTGTGCCTCATGTGTGCGGCGTGTCGAGCGAGCGCTTCTCGCGGTTCCCGGTGTTCAGGAGGCCGCAGTCAATTTAGCGAGCGAGCGAGCGTTGGTGCGCTTTGATCCAGCGCGGGCTAGCATCGACCGGATGCTCCGAGCGGTCGAAGAAGTAGGATATCGGGCGGCGGTTGTCCCAGCCGAAATATCGTTGGAAGAAGTGACTGACGAGACCGAGCGACGGCGGATGCGGGAGTTGGCACGACTTCGGCGAGATGTGCTCCTCTCCTGGGTGCTCGCCGCACCGGTAGTCGTAGTGAACATGCTCCTACCACCGTCTCCATGGATGGGGCTCTTGCTGCTCGCGCTGACCGTGCCGGTGTGGGGCTACTTCGGCCGACGCTTCCATCTCACAGCGCTACGCAATCTCCGGCATCGGCAATTCACGATGGACACGCTGGTAAGTCTCGGCACGAGTGCGGCCTTCTTCTCCTCGCTGGCGAGCACCGTACAAGCGTTCCTGGCAGAGCATGGGCATCGCCTGCATTACTACTATGATGTTGCTGCTGTCGTCATCGCAGCGATCCTGCTTGGCCGCTATCTGGAAGCGCGAGCGCGTGGTGAGACCTCGGCGGCGGTGCGCCGGTTGTTAGGTCTTCAACCGAAGACGGCTCGTGTTCGACGGGGTGGGGTTGAGGTCGAAATCCCAGTGCGTGAGGTGCGCCCGGGTGACCTTGTCATTGTTCGCCCAGGCGAACGCATTGCAGTGGACGGAATCATCGTCGAAGGGGCTTCGACGGTGGACGAGAGCATGCTGACGGGTGAGAGCTTACCGGTCGAGAAACAGCTTGGTGACCGGGTCTGGGGTGGAACGCTCAATACGACCGGTTCGTTTGTGCTGCAGGCGACCGCAGTGGGACAAGCGACAGTGCTGGCCCAGATTGTGCGACTGGTCCAGCAGGCACAAGGCTCGAAGGCACCGATCCAGTCGCTGGTTGATCGTGTGGCGAGCGTCTTTGTACAGGGTGTCATTCTCGTGGCGCTTCTCACCTTTGGTGCCTGGTGGCTTGCTACGGGAGAGCCGCTGCGTGGCCTGCTCCCAGCTGTTGCTGTCCTGGTGATTGCCTGTCCTTGTGCCATGGGGCTGGCAACCCCCACAGCGGTCATGGTTGGCACCGGACGCGGTGCGGAGCTTGGGGTACTCATCAAACGGGCAGACGTTCTCGAGCGGATTGAGCGCTTGACAACAGTCATAGTAGACAAGACCGGCACCGTGACGGTGGGTGTTCCAAGCGTGACAGATGTCGTTCCACTCTCTGGCTGGAGTCGCGCCGACGTGGTGCGTTTTGCTGCAGCGGTTGAGTCGCGGAGCGAGCATCCGCTGGCGCGGGCAATTGTCCAAGCGGCTGACCTGGCGAGCGGGATACCGCTCGAGCAGTTTGAGGCGGTGCCTGGGCGCGGTGTGAGCGCACTGGTCGATGGACACACGGTACTCGTCGGGACGGCACGGTTCCTGAGGGAGCGTGGTGTAGCGGTTTCGCCTGGTGAAGAGGAGGCGGCCGCGCTCGAGGCAGCAGGAAAAACGGTGATCTTTGTTGCGGTCGATGGGCGTCTTGCTGGGCTCCTTGCGCTTGCTGATCGGCCTCGTCCTGAGGCGGCAGCAGTGGTGCGGGTGCTGCGTGAGTGGGGCCTGCGGGTGGTGCTCTTAACTGGTGACAACGTGCGGACAGCGCGGGCAATTGCTCGCGAAGTGGGCATCGACGACGTGCGAGCCGAGGTCTTGCCTGATCAGAAGGTAGCGGTCGTCCAGGAGCTCCGTGAAGCGGGAGAAATCGTCGCGATGGTCGGTGATGGCATCAACGATGCCCCAGCACTCGCGCAGGCAGATGTGGGGATTGCAATGGGAAGTGGGACGGATGTGGCACTCGAGGCAGGCGATGTCGTCCTTGTTCGTTCCGATCTCCGCGGCCTGCTTGTCGCATTGGAGCTTGCCCGGCAGACGTTGGCGACGATCCGGTGGAACCTGTTCTGGGCCTTTGCCTACAACACTATCCTCATTCCTGTCGCTGCAGCAGGTTTTCTGAATCCGATGCTCGCCGGATTGGCCATGGCGCTGAGCTCTGTCTTTGTGGTGACGAACTCGCTACGATTGCGGCGCTTCACCCCGCGAACGACCACGATCGATGGCATGATGGGTTCTGTGGCGCAAGTGGAGGAACTTGTGGCAACCGGACGGTGAGCTGCTGCGATGGGCCGCTTGTGCCTAGCTAGCCGACTCAGGTTGCGAGTGCTCGCGTGGGTAGCGTGAGGTCGTTCTCCGGTAGGAATTTCCTCGACGTTCGCGAAAGCGTCGAAGAAGTGCGGAGTGGCAGAGAAGGGGAGCGTGGGGGGACGGGGCCGATGGTCATAAAGGAGTACAGCCAGCTCGTTAGATCGAACCTCAGGTGCGGGTTGCGGAATAGCCGGTAGAGTGTAAGGGCGTGCTCGTTCTCACCAGCGAAACTCTCGAGTGCGTGTTACTCCTCAGCAAGGGCCAGACCATAGCCAAAGCAGGCAAAGTGGAGCTGGGTGGCGATTTCCGCATCAAGACTAGCCAGTATCTGACTCATGACATGCCAGCCTACCCCATGCTTCCGAATAGTGCGGATAGCGTCCTAGAGCAGGGTGCGGATCTGGGCCCGGAGAAGATTTGGATTGAGGTAGCCAGATGGGGCGAGTCGATGTGCCTCATCAGAGGAGGAAGGTGTTGAGGTTTAGTGCCTGGTGGTGGGCCTGCTCGGCTGCCACACGGATCCCTTCCAGGAGACGACGGATGACACCCTCTTGGATCGTGTCGTTCCAAAGGATTGAGTCATGCTGCATGCTCCGAGCAGCTCCGGAAGAGTCGAGCGCACTGCTTAACCGGTTCTATAAGTGAAACAGGCCACTGAGTGTTCGCTTGATCGTCCGTGTCCGTGGATTGTTCCGATCATTGAAAAAGAGGGAGAGCAGGCACCAGCACTGTCGGTCAAGATCGCTGCGGTCCCACCGCTGGAGTGTCAATGGGAAGTGTGCACGCGCTGCAGCAGAGCAAGAGAAGAGACGTTGGACTTGCTCATCGTTCAAGACTTGCCGTACCAATGCAAAGCTTCTCAGCTCATGGAGGGCTTGAAGCGTTGCACCGTGCTTAGCCAGTCGTTGGACTCATTCATGAGCAGGAAGCTAACGATTTTCGTAGGCGCCACCTGTGAGTTTGTCGAAGAACTCTGATCCGATG
>CALIMB010000011.1 GCA_938028665.1 uncultured Thermomicrobium sp.
GGTGCAGCAGTTCTCTTCCACGGGCTCCGTGGTGGGAGCCACCCGGCCCACCCGTGGCTCGTCCGCGGAATCTGGGTGGCACTCGTGACCTTATTGGTCGTTGGTCTCAACCTTCTCAGCGAGACCTGGACACGTGCCGAGCCAGCGAGCACTACCCCAGCATCTGTGGTAGCCCAAGTAGAAGCCAGCATGTGGCGCTTCGCCCTCACGCCCGCGACCTTGCCAGCCGGCCAACCGATCGAGTTCCGAGTGCGGAGCACCGACACGATTCACGGTTTCGGCGTCTACGATCCGACGGGACGACTCCTGTTTACGGTCATGGCAGTACCCGGAGCTGAGGAACGCGCCGTCTTTACGTTCCGCGAGCCAGGGATATACAGCGTGCGCTGCACCGAGTATTGCGGCGCTCCACATGGTTTGATGCGCGCCACATTCACCGTGCACGGGAGGTGAGCCATGCACCGTGGGTGCTATTGCGTCTACTGATGCCTCTTGGAGAACACACCGTTCGATCACTGGAGGTGACGTATGCGCTACGCCTGGAAATGGGAATGGGCCTTCGTCAGTAGTGCGCTCTTCTGGTTCGCTATCAGCGGCCTGGCCGGCTTGCTTCTTCCTCTGCTGCGCGCCTTCAGCGCTAATGGCACCTTGCTCCGCATCTACGCTGGCTCGGTGACGACCCACGGCGTTCTCATGGTCTTCGGGGGACTGTTCCAGCTTATGGTTGGATTTTGTCTGCTGCATGGTCGCGTCATGGGTGGTCGTATCGACGAGTGGTCCACCCGCCTACCCGCTCTCCTCTGGCTAAGCACCAATGCGGGGCTCGTCCTGATGGCCTTAAGTATTTTTGGTGGCTTTGCCCCCTCCTACGTGCTTGTTTATCCTCTCCCTCTCGTGGGGGCTGACGTCGCCCTGTGGCCGCGCTGGGCACTTGTGATCGCTCTTGTCGGTATCGCTCTTGTTCTCTTCGGCGTGCTCTACTTGTATCCGGCAGCCATCGTTCGCTCGCTTTTTGGCCGTCTGCTTCCGACACGAACGCAACTACGCAGTCTCATCCCCGATCCTGGCTCACTTGGGATGAGCATTTATGCCCTCGTCATGCCTATTCTCGGACTTCCGGTCTTCCTCTTCGCCGCTGTTGTCTTTCTTGTAGCACTCGGTGTCCTTCGCCCCGAGACGCTACCGATTGCGACCGGCGCGCGTTCCTTTAGTGTCGCCTTTTGGTTGTTTGCCCACAACCTGATGGAGGCGATGGGCATCATGACTTTGGGGGCAATCTACGCCATTGTGCCCCGCTACACGCGGTCTGGTCAGCTCTACAGTCCTCATCTTGCTGTGATCGCCATGATCCTCTACACGATGGCCGCTATTCCTGCCTTTGGTCACCATCTCTACACCTGGGTCACCGGCAATCCGGAGGCCTTACAGAATGTGTCGCGCAGTACGTCGTGGGCAACAGGGTTTATCGCTGTTACTCTCACTGCCTTCAATGTCGGGCTGACAGTCTGGCGCAATGGACTCCGCGCGCACCCAGCGCCACTTCTGATCCTCGGTGGACTCCTCTTGTACCTGATCGATGGTTTCGTGGCTCTTGAGCTCTCCACACCGGCATGGAATTTGCGTCTCCACGGTACCCTCTACGCCACTGCTCATACGATGACCATCCTGACTGCAGTCCTGCTCGTCTTTCTCGGTGTCACCTACCACTATTACCCTGCCCTCCGCGAGAATCACCTGGATACGCGGTTGGGCTACTTCCACGGCGGACTGAGCTTTGCGGCTGCACTCGCGATGTTCTTCAGTTTGCTCGTCGGTGGCGTAGCCGGGCTCCCACGACGAGCCTACCCGTGGCTTCCTGAGGAGAACTCCTTGGCCGTTCCTCTGCTGCTTTTTGGCTTAGTCTTCGCTCTTGCCCAAGGAATTTTTGCCTGGAACCTCTGGCGAGCCGAACGAGCCCGCGCAACTGCCCTTGCCCCAGCCCCAGCAGCCGACTGAGTTGTCACGCTCTGGCCCTGGGGTTCAGATACCCCAGGGCCAGGGTTGTTCTTGACTCACTCGGGAGGAATCTCTCGGAAGGCATACTCGATGCGAATACCGCGCTGCGCCTGAATCATGCGGGCAGCCCAGTACAGCAAAGCTCCCGCCACAAAGACTCCAACCGTCAGAACCTGCACATGCGGAAAGTGTGCAAGACCGACAAACGGATCCAGCCAAAAGACCGCCTCACAGATCACCAAACTAAAGACGGCCAAAATCCCAACGATCGACATTACGGGAATCCCAGCCAAGCGCCAACGCACCGGTGACGCCTCAAAGTCAGCTCGTCGCCGGTACGGAAAGAGGATCGCCGCCACCGCGGTAAGCAGGAAGGAAATAATCCATCCGAAGATCCCCACGATACTCGCGAGCACGATCTTCCACGCATAGAGCGCAAGGCAGATTTCGCCCAGGATCCCGACGACAAGAATTGCCACCAGCGGCGTGTGCGAACGCGGGCTCACATATGCCAGCCGTTCCGGCATCAGCCGGTCGAACGACCAAGCCAGCAGTATTCGGGTCGAAGCCAAGTAGTTGATCGGCAGCCACACATAGGTCCAGAGGAGAAACCCCATTCCCAAGAAGAGAACGAGTGGCAAACTCCGGTGCACCACCGCCCCGGCGAGCTCCACAAACGTTGGAGTAAAGGCAAGTCCGAGCGCTGCGGGGTCGGCTGCCCCAATTGCTGCCAGTCCCTCATAGCCAACCATCTTCTGGAACGCCGCTACCAGCACGAGAATCCACAACGTACAGTAAATCACTGAGCCTGGCATCCCGAAGAGCTGCGTGCGCCGTGCATTCTTTATTTCACCCCCGATGATGCTCGACGTGATTGAGTAGAGGACAATGTACAGTGGCAGGCTCAGTGAGAGGAAGGTCTGATATGCATCGAACGGTTGGGGCTGAGAGCCCGAAACTTCTTTGGCCACCCGAAAGGCATTCGCTACCCCACCGACGGCCTGCACGTACTCATCGAACCGAACGATGAACGTCTCACGTGGGGTAAGCAGCGCAATTACCCCAGCCATCGCCACCGCAATCGTCGCGATCACAAAGGTGACGTTCTGAATGCGGAAGTACAGTTTAGTGCCGAGGGCGAAGATCATCCCGAACCCGACAATCAACACTGTTCCTGCTACGAAGATACCAAGTGGAGTCTGCCAGAAATCTGCAAAGCGCATGAGATCAGGTTCTCCGGCGTTTGCAGCGAGCAATCGGAACAGCGAGGACAGCCCATACTGTCCGAAATAGGCAGCAGGAATACCAATGTACACGCTAAGCCAGACGAGCCAGTTGAAACTGCTGATAAAGCCCAGCACCGGGGACACCGTCCGGCTAATGTACACGTAATCACCCCCACTGCGCGGCATCGCCGCCGCAAACAGCGCATACGTGGTCGCGTGCGCAAGTGCAAGAATCCCAGCCACAAGTGCGCCGCCAAGCATGCTCGCACCAGGATAGAAGGCTGGCACAAAGAGCAGAATGAACAACACCCCGAGCCCAATATTTTGGTTATTTGTGTTGTAAATAAAGATGTCGACCAGGGAGAGTTCCTTGGTCAAGCCTGTCGCCTCACGCACAAACACACGTGGTCGACTCGGCAGACGGCTCCCCACTCCCGTGTCGCTCATCAATGACCCCCAAATCTACTGCGCCATCACTCCACCGGGATTTCCCGATAGGCCAACGAGAGATCAATCCCCTGTCGACCACGCCACCACCGTGCAATTCCATAAATCACAAGTCCAGACAGGAAAATCCCAACATTCAAAAGGAACATGCCAAACCCGAGAATACCCTCACGAAGCGTGCTTGGATCCAGACTGATCCCCGAATACGGGTCGTTCAAGTACGCCCACTGCATGATCAGACAGGCCACAATCGACAATGCACCAACCACACTCAACACCGGCAGGCGGCCGATCCGCCAGGCAACCGGCGAACCGGCAAAGAGTTCCGGCCGCCGATACGGAAGCAGCACCGCGCTGAGCGACACCATGATGAAGGTCAATAAGAAACCGAAAATTCCCACAAGGGTCGCAAAGTACGGCGTGAAAACATAGATTGCAAGAGAGGCAATGGAAAGGGCCCCCATGAGCAATAAGCTGATAATCGGCGTGTGAAAGCGTGGGCTGACTGCGGCGAGGGCAGAGGGCATCAGGCCGTCGATCGCGTAGGCCACCAGGTTCCGTGATGCATTTACGATCTGACCGGGCAACCAAGCGTAGCTCCAGAAAATGAAACCAAACCCGATCAAGAACGCGAGGGGGAGATGACCACTCCCCAGAGCGATAAGTTCGTGAAAGCGTGGAGCAGCTGCCAATCCAACGGCACTCGCCCCAGCATCGCCAAGCACACTAATAGCACCGATGAGATCCTCACCGAGCGCTCGCGAGACGCTCCAAACCAGAAGCAGACCCCACACGAGTGCGTACAAGACCGTCCCCGGAATGACCCAGACCTGGATCTTACTTGCCTGTTTCACCTCACCCCCAATGTAGGCACTGGAGAAACTGAATCCCATCGTCAGATAAATCCAGGTCATGGTGATGACTGTGTTCCGTAAGTTGAACGGTTGCGGTTGATAGCCACTCTCCCGGATCAGCAATTCGAGCGTGTCACTACGCCCGGTTAGCGCTGCCAACTGCTGTGCCACACTCGACTGCAACACCGCCGGCGAGCGCAAAACCGCTACCACAATCACCAGGAGCGTTGCGAGCATGGCAAAGGCGAAGAGTACGTTCTGCACGCGGAAATAGACACCCAAACCGAGAATGAAGATTCCGACCAGGACAACGATCAGCAGAGTACCGATCACAAACATCCCAGTGGCCGAGGCTGCCCAGTCCGCAACGTGGAGCAAGTTCGCGTTTCCAGTAAAGGCAGCGAGAATACGTATGAACGGGGCAATACCAAAGCTAGCAAGAAACGCCGATGGTACCCCACCGTAAAGAATCCACCAGACAGTCGTGTTCCAGTTCGACATCATGCCCCAGGCTGGTCCCAGGACACGGCTTACATACACGTAGTCCCCGCCACTCCGTGGCATGATGGCAGCAAGCATCCCATAGGTTGCCGCCGTCGGGAGCGCAAGTAACGCACAGAAGACCAGTGAAAGGGGTAGGCTAACTCCGCCATACGACGGCATATAGAGAAACATCAAAGCGACCATGAGGCCAATCGAGATGAAGTTCACATTGTAGATCAACGCATCGAGCACTCCCGCCTCGCGGACTAATCCTGTGGCCGCCCGCGTGAAGACGCGCGGCCCACGTCCCTGCCCTGGTTCCCGCATCTGCTCCTTCCTCCCATCATCCGGACATGCCGCTCATCACCAGCGCTCCGCGCTCCCACCACCCCTCACAGGCTACCGCCCGCACCGGTGCTCCATCCGCTCCACGCAAAGCCAGAGGTAGGCAGACGAGCAGATATTCCTGCTCAGGTGCAAGAGTCGTCAGTCCACGCAAGTTCTCCACGATCAGGACATCCGCCCCGAGCAGGCGGGCATGAGCGTGCTCTGTGCCTCGCACAGTCGAATCAACGTTCAATGCATCAATCCCGACCAACCCAATGCCTGTCGCGATGAGGACATCCACCACTTCCTGGGAAAGGAACGGATGGCGGAGGTATCGCTCCGTTCCCCAATAACGGTCCCAGCCAGTGGCGAGCAGGAGTGCACTCCCCGGCTGCAGCCGCTCCTTTACCTCCCGGAGCGGTGCGGCGGGAATGGGTTCGTCCTCGCCGAGTCCTAGAAGTGGCACAACGATCGCCGGAACCACAAAGCGCTCAACAGGATAATCGGTAATCGATCGTCCATTGTCAAAATAGTGGGCTGGCGCATCGATATGCGTTCCCGCGTGGGTGCCAAGCAGGAGGCGCGTCACACGCCACGGGGCCAACGCACGTGCTGGCTCCAGCTGCACCTCCGGATCTCCGGGAAAAATTGGCATACCATGCTCAATCGGCTGCGAGAGATCGTAGCAGCGCATGGCACTCATCCGCTCACGAGCTGATAACTAGCGATGCGATCGTCCTCGAGCACGACGAGAGCTCCGTGCAATATCCCTTCCCCATAGGCTGATCCCGGATTGATACACAGTGTCCGGCCGATACGCACGGCACCCCGGGATTCGTGGATATGCCCGTGCAGGCTTACTACCGGCTGGTACCGCTCGATCGCCTCACGGACAGCACGACTTCCCACGGGAATCAGATTGGGTTGACCTCCAACCATCACGATCGAGAGATCCTCACGCAGCTGCGGCGCACGATCCAGGGTGGAAGCGTAGGGAGGACAGTGGAGGTTAAAGATGACTGGTCGATCAGGCTCAAGCTCCCGAGCCAGTCGTTCGATCCGAGCGGCGAGCTCCTCCTCCGGCAACTCCCGGGGACTGTTCCATGGCGTCGGATTCGTCCAGGCAAGGCTTAGCAGCTGGTACCCGTCGATCGCGATGACTGCTCCGTCTGGATTGATCACCACCTCGCTGCGGTTCAACACCTCGTCGATCTCAAAGTCGTCGTCATTTCCAGGCATGACGAAGCATCGTATTCCGGTACCACGGAGACGTTCTTCAGCAAGCCGCACCCAACGCTCAACCGATTCCCGCATCACCCGCCGGAAGATCTCTTCCGCATACGCTGGGTCGGCCTCCATACGCCGGAGTTCATCTGGGTCGCAGCGGTAGGGGTAGAAGCCATTAAACCGGATCCGCTTTTCCGCCTCTTCCAGCTCCTCCGTACTCCTCAGCACCTCATGTCGTCCCAGAAAGGTCATTTCCCAACACCCGTCCGTCCGGACGATTGGGACAAGAACCTTTCCGGTGAGATCACCTCCCAGAATCAAGGTATCGACGCCATAGAACTTACCAGCATTCAGGAACTTGAGGAAGCAGCGCTCGGAGCCGTGCACATCGCTCGTGTAGTACAACGCCAGTCGCTGTGACGCACGCTCTTTTCCCTTACGCAACCAGACCATCGCCTCCTACCCTCGCCGTTTCTCTGGTGCTTAGTCGCGTCTAATCTCTTCCGGAAGTTCGTACCAGCGCTTGCGCTCTCCCACCATCGCCCGAAGTTTCCAACTCCGGCTCTTTGGTGCCTCTTCGACAGCCCGCCAGAGTTCCTCCAGACGACGCAAGGACACAAACTCCTCACTCAGGTCCCGCTCGAGGATCAACGCGCGAACCCGCTCCACATTTTCCTTTGCCGTTCGGTACCAGCCCCAGTCATGCGCCAGTACCTCGACGACCCGCTGGATGTTGATCGTCTCCTCGTCTCCGTACCCGAGCGGATGGTCGTGCAACAGTGCAACGATGTCCACCAGATCCTTCTCATTCGCCTCCCAGATCTGCAACTTCGTGAGCAGCAAGTCAGCGAGTGGCAAGGTCCAGCGATCAAGCGTGAGGCGTTGCCGTAGGTCGAGGGTGTGACACATCCGCAGCTGATCGAGAAAGACATCGACCTGCCGCTCATGGTGCGGATCCCAAAAGAAGAGGCGCTGATGACCATGCAGCGTATTGAACTCACGATCCGCCTGATAACCGAGCTCGGCGAAGAATGTCTCAATACGGCGCTTCTGGGAGGAAAGCCCGGCGAGATCTGCATCACGATAGGTCCGTTGAAGACGGCGATGTGTCGCACTTGGCGCATGCAAGAACACTGCGACGCCACCGAGCGCTCGGAGTGTGATGCCGCGTGCCTCCGCCGTTTCGAGAATGCGTCGGACCTCTGCGCGAATGTCGTCAAGCGGCACAGTCGAGAGTACGCTCGATTCCACGCATGTTCCTCCACCATCGATCACGCAATCTACGATTACTCGGCCCATTCGGCATTTGTGCAGGCAATCCTGACCGGTCTCCATCTCTGACCGCCCGCCGCTCGAGCCGGGTGGGACAATCCCGCAGAAGTATAGGACCGCATACCCAGCCTCACAAGCAGACACGACAACGGCAGGTTCGGTACCACTTGACCCTCTTGCGTCCCTGGCGCGAAGCCAGGAAGCATCGAAGCCAGCTGTCGCTTTGCCAGCTACCTGTGCGACCGCAACACTCCCGGCTCAGCCGCGCCGGATGCAGTCGAGCACAATCACGAGATGGCTGCGCTGTCCTTTCCCCTCTGGCATGAGGGTAAATCAACCCGTACACAACCCCTTAACTCGTCGACGACTTGCCGTGACGTCACCCATACGCTAGCGTTGGCATGAGCAAGGGAGCCGTCTGATGCTTCATGACGACGAACGGAGAGTTCACCAGTCCTGGCTACTCAGTGAGTTGAGTCGGCCCGAAGCTTATCCTTTTCCTGTCGAGCGAATCGACGTTGAGGAAACCCACATCTCACTCGTATTTCTCGCTGGCAACTACGCTTATAAGGTCAAGAAGCCGGTTAACTATGGTTTCCTCGACTTCACCACACTCGAGCAACGCCGTTACTTCTGTGAACAGGAAGTTCTGCTGAACCAGCGACTCACCACAGGCGTCTACTTAGGTGTCGTCCCGATCAGCCGAGTCGGGGACCACTTACAGTTTGAAGGCGAGGGGGAGGTCGTTGAATACGCAGTCAAGATGCGCCGGCTAGATTTTGCTCAGACACTCCTGCAGCGGCTCCAACGAGATGCGGTTTCGACCGAGCTCGTCGGCGCACTTGCTGATCGCCTGGCGGCATTTTACCGTGGCACAGCGCGCGGGCCAGAGATTGATCGGTGGGGCACACCGGAGGCTATCTGGTTCAACATCCGCGAGAATCTCGAGCAGACTCAACCCTACATCGGCATTGTACTCGCCCCGCTACAGCATCACTGGATCAGCGTGATGAGTGAACGCATGCTGCGCGAGCGGTTAGAGCTGTTTCAGCGCCGTCTCGCCGAAGGGCGGATTGTCGAGGGCCACGGTGATTTGCATCTAGCACATATCTTCGTGGAGTCGGAGCAGCCGCCTCGCTTCCAGATCGTCGACTGTATCGAGTTCAATCCGCGGCTCCGCTGCGGTGATGTCGCGGTTGATCTCGCCTTCCTCAGCATGGACTTTGATCACCACGGACGCAGCGATCTCGCTCGGTGGTTAATTCTGCGTTCAAGCGACGCGCTCGACGACCCAGAACTCCCACTTCTTGTGCACTTCTACAGCGTCTACCGTGCGCATGTACGAGCCAAAGTGAACTGTTTCCGGCTTGACGAACTTGCACCCGAGAGCGACGAGTACACTGCTGTGCGTGTCCAGGCTGAACGCTACATCGATCTTGCCACCTCCTACCTAGTTGAACCGAGTGAGCCGTTGCTGCTGCTTATAGGCGGCCTCTCTGGGACCGGCAAGAGCGTCCTGGCACGTCGGCTCGGCCGTTGCCTCGGACTACCTGTCTACTCGTCTGACGTTCTGCGGAAGGAACTGGCTGGTGTCGCGCTCGAGCGGCGCCAAGAACTTCCGTACGGGGCTGAGATCTATGGCCCTGAACTCACTCGGGCAACGTACCAGACACTCCTCTCTCGAGCAGAGCGTGCCCTGACCAGTGGTCAGTCGGTCATCCTCGATGCCACCTTCCTTGACCCAGAGTGGCGTCACGCAGCAGCCGCGCTCGCTGCGCGCTACGGGGTAACTGCCACCCTCGTGGAATGCCGTTGCCCGGCAGAGATTGTCGAACGGCGATTGCGCTATCGCGCACAGGAACCAGGGCAGGTAAGCGAGGCAACGTGGGCTATCTATTTGGAACAGCAAGCACGATACGGTGAGAAAATGACCCCCCTCCCTGGGCTTCGACACCTGGTCGTTGACAGCAGTCAACCCCTCGCCCTTGTGCTCGATGCCGTTCTCGCTTCGCTCCCGCTTCGCGAGCGGCTCTGACGAGTGCGTCAAGGCTGTAAGCGCGTTAACGGGTCGAGTGGCGGCGCTGCCAGCCGGAGATAGCGCCGTACGCTGAGCCGGTTGCGCACGTCATCGGCGAGGCCGAGGAGTTCGAGAAGCTCGTCCTCGCTCGCACCCCGCTTTGCTTGCTCAACGGCGAAGGTGTGCCGCAACGTCTGCGGCGTGACCGACTTGGTAATCCCCGCTGCCGCAGCTACACGCTCCACCATCTTGTTCAAAGACTGTGGCAGGATCGGAACTAAGCGATCCGGCTGACCTTCTTCTGCTACAAGTGTTTGATATATATCGGTGAGCTCGCGGCTCCCAGCCAACTTGCGTTCGCGCAGACGACGCTTTTGCCCCTCAGCAAAGACGTAGACGACTGGTCGGTCCGGGTCACTCCAATCGATATGCGAGGCACGCAATGCCAAAACCTCATGGCGAGAGAGACCCAAGCGAAGCATCAGCCAGATTGCCAGATGTGTGCGCGGGCCCTCCGCGGCTGCCGCAGCCAATAAGCGCGCTTGCTCCTCGGGAAAGAGCGGCTGCGGTGTCTTGAGCGGAATCCGATCCGAGTAGAACGCTGCTGTCGGGTCGTGCTCTAGCACCTTGGCGCGGGTGATGAGAAACCGAAAGAAACTGGACAACGTGGTGAGACGACGCTTACGAGTCGAGCGCCCCCGACTGTCGTTTAAGAAGGTCGCCACATCACGCTCATCAATTTGGCAGATCGGTTTTGGCCCCACAACTGCCTCAAATACCGAGAGATCGTAGCTATACGATTTCACGGTATTCGGCGGATGCCCCGACTGCTCGAGATACCGCCGGAACCAGAAACGTGCGACGTCGAGCGAGGACTCGGACGTCAGCACCGGCAAGAGCCCAACACTGCCGCGCAGCTTTCCGTCACGGCCGAGCTCGAACAGCGGAGGTTGGATAACCGCTGCGCGCTGCTCTCCGTCCTGCTGCACTCCGCCCTCCCAGCGCACAAATGTTCTGCTCATCGGCAGGGTACTCGACCATACACGCCGATGTCAAGGTATCCACCTCAGCCCAAAAGACCAGTTTGAGGACGGCTCTGTTGGCCGGCATTCTCACCCTTCTCCTACCCAGTTCACGGCTCAATGCACGGTGATCCTAGTCGTATGCTTCTTCCCGGTGACGACTCAAGCGACGTCTCGAACACGGAATCGAGATTAGACCGCGCACTCTGCTCATGTATCAGGCAAGGCTTGACCCTGTGTGCTACTTCAGCTCCATGTGCCACACAAAAGAGAAGAAAACAGGCAAGAACCACACCACCGCTATTGAGCGCGGCACCAAGTACAACATCACCGCATGACCATCGCATGACGCGTGAGTTTGAGGCACCACAAAGTGTCCGTCAATCTCCGCCGCGAACTTGCCTTGCTTCGCTTCTCGACCAGGAGTAGGCTGGTGCGGACTCACAAGATAGGGGGCAAGGAGGCAAAGATGAGCCGCAGCGAGTGGGTGATCGACCGCATCGAGGCGCTGGGAAGAGCTGGTATGGTGGCTGCGAAACATGAACTTGCCGCCGAGGTTGGGGCTGCGGTTCTCGAGGATGGCGGAAACGCGATTGACGCCGCGGTCGCAACTGCATTCGCGGTCGGCGTGGTCGAACCCTTTATGAGCGGGATCGGCGGCGGAGGAATCATGCTTCTCTTCCTCGCTGAGCGCAATGAGACGGTGGCCATCGATTTTGGGATGTGCGCACCGCTTGCTGCCCGACCCGACCTCTTTACGCTCCTCCCTAGTCGGAGCGCGACACGCTTCGGCTGGCGGGCGGTCGAGGGCGACGCCAATATTCATGGACCGCTCGCCATTGCTGTTCCAGGGACGGTGGCTGGGCTTGCGACAGCGGCGCAGCGGTACGGAACGCGACCACTCGCCGAGCTCCTCCAACCGGCAATCCGTTTCGCTCGTGAGGGTTTTCCAGTCAGTTGGCATACGAGCCTGATGCTCGCGCAGGATAGCACGTTGCTCGCTCGCTATCCTTCGACCCGCGCGGTCTTCACACGTGATGGCTGCCCACTGCCAGTCTTCACTGGCTTGGAGCCAACCGTCCTGCGCCAGCCAGACCTGGCCCGCTCCTTAGAGGCGATCGCCCACGGAGGACCAGATGTTTTCTACCGGGGCGAACTCGGCAAGACACTTGTCGAGGGGCTCAGGAGTTTGGGTGCACTGTTGAGCGAACAGGACTTGCAAGCGTACACGGTTCGCATCCAACCGCCGTTGTGGGGGATGTACCGTGGCTTTCGCATTGCGACCGCGCCTGCCCCAAGTGGCGGCCCCACGTTGCTCGAGTCGCTCAACCTCTTAGCCTGCTTTGACCTTGCTTCCTGGGGACACAACAATGAACCGACGTTGCACGTTTTGATTGAGTCATTTCGTCAGGCCTTTGTCGATCGCTTTGCCTACCTTGCCGACCCGGCTTTCGTTCCCGTGCCAGTCGAGGCACTGACCGACGCAGCCTACGCCCGGGAGCGTGCTGCCGAGATCAGTGAGCAGGCTCGGCCGGTCATCACCCCAGGTATGCCAGAACGGCTCGGTGTGGACCGAGTGTTCGCGCGCTCCATGCCAAACTACGGCGGTGGCGCAACGACCCAGATTTGTGTCGTTGACCGCTGGGGTAATGCGGTGTCGTTGACCCAGACACTCCTCTCCGCCTGGGGCTCACGCGTCGTCGCACCCGGCACCGGCATTCTCCTGAACAATGGTATGTTCTGGTTCGACCCAGAGCCAGGACATGCTAATTCGATTGAGCCTGGCAAGCGACCGCTCTCGAACATGACACCAACGCTCGTGTTGAGGGAGAACGAGCCCTTCCTTGTCCTCGGCGCAATGGGTGGCCGGCGGATCATCAACGCGATCGCGCAGATCGTGAGCAACGTGATTGACCACGGACTCGGAATCCAGGCAGCTATCACAGCACCTCGGATTGACTGCAGTGTCCAGCCAACTGCGGTGAGTGCTCGACTCGATCCCACGGTGATTGCGCGGCTCTGCGCTCGCGGGCACGAGCTGCAGGTAATCTCTGAGGACTTCGCGGACTCGCCCTTTGCAAGTCCCGTCGGTATTCTTCGCGACCAGAAGGGAGTACTCCACGGCGGAGCGAACCCATACTATCCAGCGATGGTCATCGGCTTGGACTAAGGGCAGCGCTGTGTTCGGTAGCACCGAGCGCTCACCCCCTTTTTCTGACGAAGACGCTCTTCTGGTACAGCCCATACTTCGCGGGAGGGCTTCTGTTCGGCATTGAACTGTTTGTGGGTACTCTCTTTGTCGTTTCGTTTCTGGCTGGGCTACTGGGATCGCTGATTGGCCTTGGTGGGGGAATCCTCGTCGTGCCGGTCCTCACCTTGATTTTCCGCCTGGATATTCACCTAGCCATCGGCGCAAGCATCGTCTCAATCATCGCCACCTCGAGTGGTGCCGCGGCCGCTTACGTCCGAGACCACCTCACCAATGTCCGCGCCGGCATCTTCCTTGAACTCGCAACCAGCACCGGTGCCGTGCTCGGAGCAGTGCTCGCCCCGTTCATGTCAAGTCGGATGCTCTATTTCTTATTTGCCGCTTTTCTCCTTCTGTCACTTGGCCCAATGGCCCGGCGGTTGGGTGAGGAAGTTCCAAGTGGTGTCCACCCAGACTGGCTCGCACGGCATCTGCGGCTTGGCGGGGTGTATCCCGATCGCGTCCTAGGGCGCACTGTGGCCTACGAAGTCACACGCGTGCCAGTGGGGTTTGCCATGATGTTCGTCGCAGGACTTGCTTCCGCACTGCTCGGACTCGGCGCAGGAGCTCTCAAGGTGCTTGCCATGGACTGGGGCATGCGGATGCCGATGAAAGTGTCAACTGCAACGAGCAACTTCATGATCGGTGTCACAGCAGCAGCCAGCGCAGGTATTTACTTCTGGCGCGGCGACGTTGTGCCCGTGATTGCAACACCGGTAATGCTGGGCGTGCTTGCTGGATCCCTCGTTGGCGCACAACTTCTGCTCCGCCTTACCAATCGTCGTGTTCGGCAACTCTTCATCCCTATTCTTCTTGTGATTGCCCTGCAGATGCTGCTCCGTGGATTGGGAGTGTGGTGAGATGGACGAGCAGGGAACCGTCATGTCCCCTAATACCTCTCTCGGGCAGAGTACGCCACAGCTGCGACTCGACCTTCTGATCAGCCATGTTCTCCGATTGGGTGTCGCGGTTGCAGCGGCGATCGGCGCGGTGGGGCTGTTGCTGTTCTTTCTGCGCGGCCCTCAGCCTGGGGAACCGCAGTCGCTGCATGAGCTCCTTCAGCTTCGCGCCGGAGCGCTTGCAACAAGCCCGCAGCAGTTACTTGATGGTCTTATGACGGGCCAACCTGAGGACATCATGCGATTCGGCCTACTTGTTCTCATCCTTACACCGACAGCGCGGGTGGCACTGACCTTCATTCTGTTCCTCCTCGAGCGCGACCTGGTCTTCGTGATCATCTCCGCAATTGTTCTTCTCATTCTGCTCTTGGGATTTCTCGGTATCATCGGGGGGTGATGTTCTGCAAGCATCCCCAGTGTGCTGGTATCACAAAACCATTTCGACACTGTTTGTGCTACGATGGCGCATACCGGCTCGACAAGGGGCCGGCTGGGATACTTGCCAGCAGTCAGGACTAGAGGCGTCACCGTGCAGCGTGTGCGTCCACGGACACTACCGACAGGTTCCAGATCCTGTGACAACGAGACGCTTGGTCGCCTTTCCCAACGCATCGCCCGCCTCTACCGGATCTGGCTCACACTCGGACTCGTCCTCCTTACTCTTGGAACGGTCCTCGACCTCGCTGGTGACGGGAAAATGGCCACCGAGACAGTCCCCCTCGGTAACCTGGCAGCAGCGCTTGCCCATCTTGATCCTGCCGCGTTTGAGAGCACAGCCCTCCTCATTGTTGCCTTTGGCCCAGTTGCTGGACTCTTAACCATCATTGTGAGTTGCTTCCAGCAGGGCGACCGGCGGACAGCCACGCTGGGGGTGTTGGTGCTACTTGTTGTTGCCGCACTACCGATTGTTCGCGCAGTTGGAGGACGTTGAGGTGAGCCATTGGATAGAACTCGCCATTTTCCTTATCGCCGCACTATCGGGGACGCTTGGTGCCATGGTCGGGTTGGGCGGAGGCGTCTTTATGGTACCGATCTTTTCCGCCTTTCTCGGGATACCGATCAAATTCGCGATCGCTGCGAGCGCCCTTGCCGTCATTGTCAACTCGCTCGGTGGTGCATCTGTCTATCTGCAGCACCGTATGGTCAACCTGCGGCTTGCCCTTGTGCTGCTGATTGCCACAGCGCTCGGTGCAATCTTCGGCGCGCTTCTCGTCACCTCTGCTCCTGTCAACGCCTTGCGGCTTGTCTTCTCGCTCGCGCTCTACGCGATGGTTCTGTTACTAAGCCTCCAGCGTGCCACGGCACATCCGGTCACCACCGGCCCTGACCGATTTCAGCTCGCAGGAAGCTTTTTCGATCCCGCTGTCGGGGGGCTCGTCTCGTATGTTCCCCAGCACGTGGTCTTAGGCACTGCTTCGAGCACCGTCGCCGGCTTACTCTCCGGTCTCCTGGGAGTGGGTGGGGGCTTTATCCAAGTTCCCCTCATGAACGTCCTGATGCGTATCCCAGTGAAAGCGGCCGCTGCAACGAGTGTCTACATGATCGGCGTTACTCTTGTTGGCAGTGTGCTGCTCTACTATGCGAACGAGCTTTTTGTTCCTCAAGTGGCCGTGCCCGCGGCGCTCGGGGTCTTCCTCGGCTCACAAGTCGGATCCCGGTTGGGTCGCCAGATCCATGGCCGTTGGCTCAAGCGCGTTCTCATGGTCATCTTGCTCTATCTCGCCACGACACTGCTTCTGCAGGCCCTGGGTATTCCAGTCCCTGGAACTCGATGACCCCGTGTAAACCGTGATCGCCCCTCGAACGTATTGCATACGGGTTTACCCATCGTGGCCTCGGTACCAGAGTGAGGGGAGATCATGCGATGACGTCCGTTCAGAACTGGTGGAGTCGTCTCACTGTCCTCGCCGTCGTCGGACTGCTGGTGCTCCTCGGCCCCTCTCTTGCCTCTGCTGCACCCTTGCATCGTCCTGCTCAAACGCGCTCCCAGGGAGCGCCCGACGTCATTGTCACATTCACGCTCACCGAGTTTTCGATCACCCCATCATCACTCACCGTCCCGCTTGGAGAACCGGTTACCTTTATCGTCACAAACGCTGGAGGAGCACAACACAACCTTGAACTCGAGCTTCCAGCCCAGGGAATCAGGCAACGGCTCTTTGCCACCAACCTGATGCCGGGTGAGACAGGCCAAGCAACCTTCACCTTCACTGCTCCCGGGCAATGGGTCATCTACTGTCCGGTCGGAAACCATCGCGCACTGGGTATGCAGGGCATCATCAGTGTCGCTTCCACCGCCTCACCAACGCCCACCGTTGCACCAACTGCTACGCCACCACCAGCAACGCCAATTGTGGTCCCCCCAGCGTCACCAGCACCACAACAGGGCGTAACCCCCACTCCCCACCCTCAAGTGGCGCCTGCCGCAGGAAGGACGCAACGCAGCGGGAGCATGCCGGTCGTACTCATCGGCCTGGCCCTCCTCTTTGCGGGAGGAGTCATGAGCGTATGGGCAGCAAGACAGCGACTCTGATAACGGCGCCAGGTGTCAAAGCATCAGGGCGCAAGCAGTAAGGGATGTCGCAGCAGGCAGGGTAGCTGGGTCGTCTAGGGCACGCTCCACCGCCTCTCGTGGATACGTGCTGGATCAGGAAGCAGGTATCCAATGGCTGTCTAGGTCCTGCTGTAGCCGGGCAGCGGCAACCCAACGAACACAACAACCGTAGGCTCAGCACTCAGCGCGAGCCTCGCTCGGGACAGAAGCGCTTCCAACGGCACGCCTGTCCGGATCGCTTCCTGTGCCACCTCCAGGATTTGTGGAGTCTGTAGGAGGAGAACGGGCGGCTTGGGCTGGCGATAGAGCGCCGCCAAGAGACATCGTTACTGCTGCCTGCAGTCGTCGTCGTTTGTCCTATTGCGTGACTGCACCTAGACAAGCGCCTGGGCCCGTCCAGGTGTTTCCGACCAGCGCTATTTCATTCATTTCATCGTAACGCCAGTCCTCACCAGGAAGCGGTGGAGCAAGGCATGTTATTACTGGGCGGGGCACATCAGTCGTCACCCCTCCAAACGCATCGACCACACCCACGAAGCTACCCATATCACCCATCGCCTGCCATCTCGATCTGCAGACCCAAAAGCTGCGCAAGTGAACTCGCCAACACCGCTGCCCCGGGATCCGGAACACCGGGCAATCGGTGAGCTCGCGGTTCTTCTACCATGTAGAGCGCATTAGCCAGGTCAGGCCAGGATCCCTGTGTAGACATCCTCGCCATTTCCGGTGATCTGGGAGACCTCACGAAGCTGGGTGGAACATGAACGAGTGCTCTACATCCTGTCCGGACCTCGAGCGCCGCTACCCTGATCGTATCCGCGTGCGCACCGCAACGATCTGGTCCAACAGCGGTCCCGACGAACAACAGCATCAGACGCCCGTCAGCGAGCACTACGACAAGCGGATCAGGAATTGCTGTCTCAACAGGTCTCGGCATCGACATCCAACGTCCTGCTGGAGTCACAGACAGCGAGACTGCGCGTTGCGGTGGCGCGAGCTCGCGGGCCAGCGACAAACCTGCAACTCCTTCTGCCGGAGGGTGAGCCCTGGGAAGGAGATGGATAACGCTTCCTGGGATAGCGCCGGTGTGACCAGCTAGACCAGTCGTGTGCTCCAGCTGGTCGGGAGTGCGGTGGCACGCCCACTTGGAAAAGTTGCCATGAGGAAGCGGTGCTACCGGAGAAACCGACAGCCCTCCACAGCGTGAGGGAGAGGAAGCAGGAAACCAGCGTAAACCGGCCGCCAACTCACACCAAACGCTACTACGCTGGTCTTCGCTCATGCCACGCATCACCGAGGCAGGCAAGGTGAAGCAAAGCCATGCGTTGATCGGTCACAAAGCGCTTGTGACGATAACGAGAGGAGGGATCACCCTCGGGCGGAAGCACGGCGTGGCGCCCCAAAACAGGGGAGAGGGCCGCTTCAACAGCGCTCCCGCAAAGCACGCACTCAAGGGCCAGGGAAACTCAAGACAACATCGCCCGGATCCAACCAGAGGTGATCGCGGGCCGGCCACCGGACTGTCAGGAGGAGCGCGAGGAATGCGCGAATGCAAGCGAGACTCTACGCAACCCGAGCTGTGGGGGGGTCACACAGCGTGAGTCAGACCCACACCTCTGTGCCTCACCCGTTCGCCTCTGCCCTGATCTGGTTCCATCAGACATCCCAGCGTGCAGCATTCAGCATCTGAGAGTCGTACTGAGACCCCACCGCCTTTCCCTTCGCATACCCCAGGCACACTATTCTGACGAGGGCAAACGTGCGAGAGTCAGAAAGCGGGTGAGGCGATGACCAAACGTATCAAAGTATTGACAGCGCGCCGCCAGTGGATACATGCATGGCTCGGCCGTGCCCTCTGGCTGCTTGCCGGAGGTCTACTGACGCTCCTCCTTTTTGCCATCAGCATTTGGCTCTGGGCGCCAGCGCTGCTCACCCACCGCACTCCCTGGCCCTTCGAGCGCCAACTCGGGCGGATTATGATCGACCGCGCTGCCGCACGTGGAACAGCGCAACTGACTCCCCCTACCCTTTCTCATTCAAAGACACGGGATGCCGGACGCATCGTCTATCTCGGTGCATGCTCTCAGTGTCACGGGGCAGATGCCGACGGCAAAGGATGGCTCGGTCCGCTCAGCTATCCACCAGCGAGCGCCTTGAACGACGCTGACACCCAGAAACGTTCGGATGCGGAGCTCTATTGGATCATCGCCAATGGATTGAGCTTCACCGGTATGCCCGGCTTTCGCGACCGGCTCTCGGATGAGCAGATCTGGGCTGTCATAGCGTATTTGCGCAGCTTCAACTCCAGTGCTGGGAGCCCTCTCCCAGCACTCCCAACTCCCACGGCGCAGGAACTGGCTCATGCTGATCCCAGAGGACACGGAGCAAGCCGCGGTGCCGCACTGTATCTAGCGCTTGGGTGTATCAACTGTCATGGTGCCGGTGGGAATGCCCCAGGTCGCCTGCAACTCCGCGCAACCGATCAGCGGGCTGTGCGGACGATCCGGGAAGGGTCCAAGGAGGGGATGCCAGCGTACTCGACCGACATTCTCTCGGAATCCGATCTGCATGCGCTGCTTGAGTACATCGCCACTTTTCGCACATCGCGCTCCTAAGAGAACAACGCGCCACTCACATGCTGCACGAGCACTCTGGGTAGGTGGCTAGCTTGGTGATAGTTGTCCCACCTGAGCAATCAGCCCCAGTGAACCGATTGGGAGGTTCCCGGTATGCGCAACCAGCGGATTCCATTGATCAGTCCGTGGTAGGGAAAGTACGCCACTTACCATGCAGAGGACGCGAGGAACGTCGATCGCACACCGCCGGCTGGAACGTCTTCTGCGGACCACAAGGGACAACCATCCCAGACACGCCGAAAGTGAGCAATCAGGGTGAACAGTGACTTCCGGTCAGTCGCTACTCCGGCGTCCGAGATACACCAGGCGTGAGATCTTTGTCCGTTAAACCCTCAAGTTACGCCAACTTGCAGAGAACTCCTCGCCATCGACCGGGGTCTCTCTTCTCTGCGCCGGAACCTCTTGACAAACCGCCACTCATGTGCTGTACTAAGAGTGCGGTCCCGAGGAGTCGGCAGCGGCCCGCTCGGAAGCACTCAGCGGAAGCTGGGTGACCGCTCCGGACAACCGGACGGAATCATGCCGCACATGGCCCTGGAACGTGTGCAGTGGTGATTCTGGCCGGCGCCAAGTGGGGAGGTGAAACCTCGTCACGGCTCACGGAGGAGCGGGAATCCGGGAGGCTCGTCGGGACCGCTCTTTATCACCGCCGCCGACTGCTCCGGTCAGCACCCTGCTCGATCTCCTTGGCCAACCCCACCGGCAAGTCGGTATTCAGTGGCCGCACACCACTCGTTCCTCGCTTACAGACTACGTGCATGCGACCCGGGACGCCCGCAAACGCAGGAAGTCGATTGGCTCGTTTCGGCATACGTCAATGGAGCCAGTAGGGCAACCCTGCGCCCGTACTACGGTCAGCGGCACCATTCACGGACTGCATCGCCGCCCATTGTCCGGTCAGTGGCCGCCACTCTCACTTGGCAGCTTGGCAGGTCTGCGAGTTCCTTACCGTACCAGGGCTGCTCTGGCACTCCTGTTGTGAAGTCTCCCCATTCGCAAACGACCAGATTCCGGGTATGGGATCGCCGCCCCGTGGCCCACGGTCATATGGCAGAAGAGACATGACTCGACCCTCCCGAGGTTCATGAGCATGTCGGTGGCATTCCACTTACTGCTCCAAAAGACGCACCGCTGCGCCCCCTGCTTTCAACCCGCTGCCGGTGAGTGCAATCACGACCGGCCCCTTGGGCGTCCAACCGCGTCGTCGGGCTGCCCGATACGCCGCTGCACCCAGCGCCGCGGTCGGTTCCACGTAGAGACCCTGCCGCCACAGGAGCCGAGTGGTCTCGGCCAGTAATGACTCGGGCACAGCCTCTGGCCAGCCACCGCTCTCCCGGAGCGTCTCCAGCAGGAGTTTCCCTCTTGGGGGCCGACCAATCCGTGCCCCCTCGGCCAGCGTTGCCCCCGCCTCCACCGGCTCCAGCGCCTGATCTGGGCGCATCCACGCTCGCACCAGTGGCGCACAGGCTTCTGGCTGGGCAGCGACAAGAGCCGGTTCATCGTCCCCGAGCGCTTGGACCGCCAGGTGTGCCCCAAGCAGTAAACTGCCTCCACCAACCGGCATGAAGCACACAGCCGGCCAACGGCGACCAAGTTGCTCCCACACCTCGAGGAGCCAGGTTTTCGTGCCCTCTACAAAGACAGGATGCCAATTGTGACTGGCGTACGTCGTCGCCGGAGCTCGGCCGGCAGACTGCGCAGCAGCGGCGACCGTCTCGCGCGCCCCTGCGATCAATTCGATCTCCGCTCCGTAGGCACGAGCCTGCACCATCTTGTCCGCCGACGTTCCAACCGGGGCGAAAATCAACGCCTCGACTCCGTGCAACGCCGCGTAGGCGGCGAAAGCCGCCGCAGCATTCCCAGACGAATCCACCGTCACCCGGCGGATACCACTCACCGCCAAGAAGGCAAGAAGCACGCTTGCCCCGCGATCTTTGAAGGAACCGGTTGGCAACAGAAAGTCCAGTTTGAAGCACACCGGCTCTCCGTCAAGTTCCCCCT
The DNA here is from genome assembly GCA_938028665.1 of uncultured Thermomicrobium sp. Classification (GTDB taxonomy): domain Bacteria; phylum Chloroflexota; class Chloroflexia; order Thermomicrobiales; family Thermomicrobiaceae; genus Thermomicrobium. The sequence goes on from CALIMB010000011.1 coordinate 21,209, forward strand.
CGACCAAAGGCGTCATCCCTTCGCCGAGCGTGCGCTTTGGACGTTCAACCGGCAACGCTGCAGCATACCGCCACAAGGTTCTGTCATGGGCATCGATCGCGTTGGTCACGAGTCGAAGCGGCGGATCAATCACCAACACACCACCGCAACGCGGACAGCACCATGTCATCGCGTCGGGTACCAGCACAGCTCCACACCGCGAGCAGCCGTACGCCCATTCCATAACGTGACAGTTCCCCTTCCGACTCCGCAGTTACCTGCCGCACACCAGAGAGGTAGCACCAGAGCACACCGGGCTATCGCGACAAGCCTACTCGCTCAGCCTGGCCTTCTCCTCTGTAAGACGGCCACTCTCCGCTTTCCAGTGCAGCCTTGATCCCTCGCCAAGAGCAATGCTCTGCCCCAGCGCAAGCTGCCGGCGGAGCCTCCTTCCTGCCGCGAAGCAGAACCCGAGAGCTGTACCGTCCTAACCACTTTAAGTGTCGCCGAGGGAAATGAGCTGGCGACGCGACTGGTACCCGAATCATCAGAGCCATCCCGCCAAGGCGACGCTCGCACCGGTGGATACACCAGGACCAGAGCTCAAAGTTAGCGATCGTGCAAGATCGACGCACGATCATGGCACCGCCACCACCTCTCGTCACGCTTGTGGGTCCTACCGTGCGCGTCATATCTGTCCCTTCCGCTCTACACCTACGGAACAACTCTCTACCCAGGCGATCGCGCAGTGAACTGGGGGAGACCTTGCAGCGGCTTGTGGCTCCAATGCACGAATATCACCAGGAATACCCAGTCGCCCGATGAGATGTGTCATCACAACCGCGGCGAGATCATGGACACACGGCCGTCATCAGAGGACCGACACCTCACCCTCAGTGGCGACCGATGCCCCCAACACCGCAGAACGCAGCGAGTCGCGTCGCTGCCACACCTCCCCGAGGGAAGCGAGCTGCCACCGCCAACTCCCAGCGGGTCGGACCAACTCCCGCACGCTCACATGACGCTGAAACTCCCTGGTGCTCTCGTCGATCTGAAGAAGCCCCGCATCGCAGAACAGGTTCTCCAGCGGACAGTCGGGGCTGTACCCGTTCCCGCCGCAGATGTGCACGCCTCGGTCGCTGCGCACAGTGCAGCATGCGCAGCGAACAGCTTGGCCACTGCCAGAGCGAGCCTCTTGTCCTCACCCCCATCCAGCCAACCACGCTGCCAAATACGTCAACTGACACGCCGCATCAAGCCGGATCCGCATCTCGGCCAGCTTCTGGCCGATCGCCTGATGATGAACGATCGCTTGGCCCATCGTCCGCCGCCGCTGGGCATACACCAGTGATTCATCCAAGCACCGCTGCATGCTTCCCGCACCAAAGGCAGCGACCATCGGACGGGTCCGTCGCAGAGCCTGCATACCGATATCGAACCCCTCCCCTTCTCGGCCGATCACGACACCACGACGTGCTAGAATTCAATCTTTCCGTTAGAGAGAGCACGGTGGCCGAGCGTACGGGGCGGCTGCGTCGTGTTCCCAGGGCGCTTACACTCGACAACGAAGCCGCTGATCCGTGACGTATCGGTGAAAATCAATGGCACACCACCGACAAGCTCACACTCGACAATGACGCCGCTGATCCCGTTCCATCTGGCCGCAGGGTCGGTCTTGGCAAGGGCGACAAAGAAGCGCGCGCTCGGTGCATTGCCGATCTCGCTTGAGTCCATGCCAGACAGCCACATCACCAGGCCGCTCGGCGACGGTCGTGAGCGCAGCCACTCAGAGCCCGCGTCAGGCTCTGTTGAAGCGGAGCTTGCGTACTCACCTGCCGCCAGCCTCGGAAGCCACAGCCGCTTTTGCTCCTCCGTTTCGGCGATGACGATCAGCTCTGCTGTTAGGCAGCTCGAGCACACCGCTGCAGTGAATCTCGTGCAAGCCCCACCAGCTGCTCAACAACCAGGACAAGCTCCTTGACGCCAAATCCTCGCCCCCGTATTGGCGCGAGCTAGTCTTGGTCAATCGTTCCCGAGTGCCTCGACCATCAGCTGGTGCGGATGCCGCTCTTCCTGCTCGTCGAGCGCAGCAATGGGCTTGACACCTGTCTCTGTCAAACGACGGGCGAACTCAACGTGCAAAGAATAGGCTCTGACTGGGCCCTGACACCTGTCTCTGTCAGATGACGCGCCCGAGTTTAAAGCTCCGCTTGCTCAGGTATCAGCGCGAAGTCCATGCACCCCCTGCACCAGCGCTCCTGCCACCCGCCCATGATTTCGGCCTGGAGTCACGTTCGTGTCGAGTCCGGAGTACAGGTTCGCCTCGGCTGCACCCCGCCACCTATCTCACGCCAAAGGTTGCTTTCAACTATCGGTGAGCAACCTCGCTTCTTGGTCTGCCTTCTGGAGGATGCACTGAGGAGAACAGGGCATCACGTGCCTGTGCATCGCTGTTCCCTAGTCACCGGTGGCAGCTCGACATCGACTCTCGCACTCTATTGTCTCCAAGCTGCCCGGTCGTGCTGCACTTCTCGGCCCAGCACGGGAGCAGTCGGCAGCCGCTGCCACCTCTTCGGATCCGTTTCCCCCCACTGCCACGCGGTAGGATTCGGCTAACAGAGTGAGCGAGGAACACCACTGAAGGACGGGGGGCAACCATGACCCAACCAACGATGGAAGTCCAGATCGGGGACATCACCGCCGTCGCTACCGAAGCGATCGTGAATGCGGCGAATAATCGCTTGTGGATGGGCTCAGGTGTCGCGGGAGCCATCAAGCGCGCTGGCGGGGAAGAGATCGAGCGCGAGGCAGTGGCCCAAGGGCCTATCCGTGTCGGGGAGGCAGTCGTCACAAGCGCCGGCCGCTTACCATATCGCGCAGTTGTTCACGCTGCTGCCATGGGCTACGCCGACGACGGCTCGCTCATCCCTGCCACAGCGGAACGCGTCTACGCAGCAACACGGGCTGCGCTGGCTCGCTGCGCAGAACGAGACCTACGCACCGTGGCCTTCCCAGCCCTCGGCACCGGCGTCGGCGGACTCGACCTGGCAACGTGCGCTCAGGCAATGGTGCAAGCAGTGCGTGACCACGCTACTCACGGCGCAGCTCTTCCTCAACACATCGTCTTCGTGGTGCG
>CALIMB010000012.1 GCA_938028665.1 uncultured Thermomicrobium sp.
GAACCCGCCGGTGTACCGTCCCGTCAGGATAGCTCCCATCCGCCTGACGCTCTCCAGCAGCTACCCCCGTGAGAATCTCGATCCCCTGGTCAATCGTCTCCACCGCCCAAATGTGGAAGCGCCCCTCCCTAACCGCCTGAATCACCTCCTCATCCAGCATCAGGTGCTGGACATTGGCTGCCGGAATGATGACACCTTGATCGCCGGTCAGGCCCTGCTCTTTGCAGACGGCAAAGAATCCCTCGATCTTCTCATTGACTCCACCAATCGCCTGAACCTCTCCGTATTGGTTTACTGAGCCAGTCACCGCGATTCCTTGCTTGATCGGCAATCCCGAGAGCGTGGAGAGGAGGGCATAAAGTTCCGTCGAGGAAGCTGAATCACCTTCGATCTCCTCGTAAGCCTGTTCAAAGGTGATCGAAGCACTGATAGCCAGGGGGAAGTCCTGTGCATAGGCACTGGCGAGATAGTTCGACAAGATCAAGAAACCCTTCGAGTGAATGGGACCAGAGAGTGCGATCTCCCGCTCAATACTGATCAGATTGCCTCGTCCAAGCGAGACACGCGCCGTCACTCGTGATGGCTTACCAAAGGTAAAGTCGCCAAGTTCAATGACCGCCAAGCCATTAATTTGACCGACCCGCTCACCCCGGGTCAAGATCTTCAGTGTGCCTTCGGCGATGAGTTCGCGCACCCGTTCGGCAATCAGATCAGAGCGATACCGCTTCTTACGAATCGCTGTCTCCACATCTTCGGCTGTTACGATGTCACGACCAGCCTTCCCCGCCCAATAGCTGGCTTCAGCAACGAGATTGCCAATTTCGAGCAGCTGAGAGGAGAGCTTACGCTGGTGCTCGACCTGCCGAGCCCCATACTCAATAACCCGCGCCACCGCACCTCGATCAAAGTGCCGTAGTCCCTGTTCCCGCACCACACGGCTGATAAACGCCGCATAGCCCATCACATGCTCGTCAGTCCAGTCCATATCAGGCGCAAAGTCGGCTCGCACACGAAAGAGCTCGCGGAAGTCATCATCGTAGGCTGACAACAAGAAGTACATGAGCGGCGAGCCAAGGAGCACAACCTTCACGTCAAGTGGGATCGGATCAGGACGCAAGGTGGCAGTCGGGAGCACGGCATACTGTTGCCCAAGATTCTCGATGACAATCTGACGCGTGATCAGGGCACGCTTTAACGCCTCCCACGCGAACGGGTTGGAGAGCACCTCAAGAGCATGCAGAACCAAGAAGCCACCATTCGCTCGGTGTAGCGCTCCAGCACGGATCTGGCTGAAGTCAGTCACCATCGCCCCGAAGGTCGCGCGATAGTCAATTCGTCCCACCAGGTTGTAATACGATGGATTGCGCTCAAAGAGAACCGGCGCACCCCGTGTCTGACTATTGTCCACAAAGACGTTCACACGGTACCGCGCCAGATGCTCCTGCTGTTGAAGTGCCTGGAGCTGGGCAATGGGAGCCGGAACACCAGGCAGCTGTGGTGGGAAAAAGTCGTGGAGATGCTCCGGGATATCCTCCCGCACCTGCTCGAGAAACTGAATAACTTGCGGCAAATCCTGATACCTCTCGCGGAGCTCCTCAAAGAGCCCACCTACTGCAAAGAGCGCGACCTCACGATCAAGCTGACGTAAGCGCTCTGCTACCTCACGCTCCAGACGCCGCACTTCACGCAACGCATCGGCAACGCGATCTTGGATCCGCTGGTTGCGACGCTCGAGTTCCTCACGGACCGGTTCAGGAAGCCGTTCATATTCCTCCGGCGACAATGGCCGCCCTTGGATTACGGGCACGCTGATGACACCAGCTGGTGTCAGTTCGACAGCAAAGCCGAGCTGCTGTGCGAACTGTCGCACTCCTTCCCACAGGCGTTCCCGTTCCTGGCCGAGTCGTTCCACAATAGCCCGACGTCGTCGGTCATACTCTTCACTCTCGAACGCCCGTGGGATCGCTTGCTGCGCTGCACGGAGGAACTCGTCCATGTCGCGTGCAAGCTGGGTCCCGCGTCCGGCAGGCAAGGAGATCGCGATCGGTCGTTCTGGATCCTGGAAGTTGTGCACGTACACCCAGTCGGGCGGCGTCGGACGCGTGGCCGCAATCTGCTCAACAAGCCGCAGCACAGTACTTTCACGCCCCGACCCTGGCCGTCCCGCGACATAGACGTTATACCCATAGGTTGGGACCTCCAGTGCAAATTCGAGTGCTTCCAGCGCTCGTGGCTGTCCCACCGTCCCCACGATCGGCTCAACGTCGGCTGTCGTCTCGAATGGGAGCGTAGCTGGATCGAGTCGCCGCCGCAGTCGCTCAACCGGCACCCGAAGCTGTGTCGGTAGATCGAGCCCAGACCCGTCCATCGCACCCCTCCCAGTTGGCTGCTTATTCATGCATTCGCGACCGGGAGCAGGAAGCTACTCACCACCATCGCCGCCGTATACGAAAGCACCGCCACCAGCAGAGCTCGCAAGATCCCCACACCAAGCGTCTCACGTAAAGCCATGAGTGTGGCAAAGAACACCCAAAGGAATGTCAGCGGAACAACCACCACCTGGAAGGCGGGGACAATCCCTAAGATGAGCAGAAGCGACGGTGTGAGCGCAAAACCCAATGTGCGTACCAGCTCACCGAGCGTCGCCTGTGTCTCCGGCCCAGGCAACGCCTTAGTACCAAAAACGTAGGATGCTACCACGAAAATGGTCCAAGAAATGAAGGCTGAGGCCGCAACGGTCCCAAAAGCAGCGAGCCCGCCAAAGGGAAGAACTGCAACCCCCGCCGCCAAGACACAAAGAGCAACAACCAACAACGCCGGTATTGTGGCCGTTGGATCACCCTTCAGTTCCCGATAGATTGCAGGGTCAAGGCGCAGTGCACCGACGATCCGCCTGAGCATCCTCTCCCTCTTTCGCTAGCGCCGCTCACGCGGCCAGCCATATTCCTTCACGATCCAGGCATAAAGTGGAGGTACATCCAGGAACTCAACGCGAAGGCCGAGTGTCCGTGCCTCAATGAGGAACGACTTCAGACGCTCAGGGTCACGGTACAGCCGTTCTGGCGAGTCGGCGAGAACAACCGTCATCCGGCGGAGCCACATTGCTGTCCGCAGCCCCTTCAGTGCTGGCCGCTCTTCTGGGAACTCCGGAAGAATCTCACTGAAAACGTGTGCAACTGTGTAATTCGCCTGTTGGGCATAAATCCGGAGTCGCCGCTCTTGCTCTGCAAGATCCTCTTCTGGTGCCAGCCGCCGCTTCGCTTCTTTGGGATTACTCGGCACCCGGGCTGAGAGAAAGAGCGCTGCTGTCTCGGCGCTCATCATCCGACTCACTTCATGGAATCCATACCGACCACTTAGCCGCGCTCACCGCGGTAGATCCCACGATACCCTTCGGCAACCGGCTGCTCCAGCCGGTGGAACACCAGCTGCGCGACCCGTGCCCGGCGCTGTAGCCGGAACCCTGCCGGGTTGTATACGACCAGCAGGGCAACGCCTTGCCCGCTGTATCCAGCATCCCACACCGCCGTGTGCAATGCCACTCCACAACGAAGGAGGCTCGACCGTGGCCGAGCATACGCCATGCAGTCATGCGGCAGTGAGACTGTCTCGCTGAAGCGCAAGAGATACGGTCCGGGCAGAAGCTCCCACCATCCTTCGCCATCCGGCTCAAGCGGCTCGACCATTGGCAGCCGTCGTTCCGCCTCCCCTGCACCAATCTGGCCCATCCCGGTGAAACGCGCCACAGCTGCGACTGTGAGATCAATCCCGTGCGGTTGGAGCTGCTCCTCTGGAGCAGGGAGATCTTGCACCAATGGCGGATCGCTTGCAAGTAGCCCCACTAACTGCTCCCGGGTCAATACCCCGTCACGCTCTGGCATCATCGACCCTCCAAAGCCATTGGCTGAGCACGGAACGGATGCCCGATCTTCCCAATCACTCGCTGGTGCTCTGGCAGTTCCGCCCAGAGATGCAACGAGGTCGACTCAACCTGTGGCAAAATGCGGCCCTCGACCATCGTTAAGGTGTTGACCAGGAGCTGCTGACCGCGCCGCGGCTGCATCGCGACGTCATAGAAGGTGAAGTGACCTTCAACCAGACGAAAGAGTGCGATGTCCGCCGGCGTCCCCTCGGCTAGGCTTCCCAGCTCGGGTCGACCGATGATCGCGGCCGGCCGCACTGTTACCCGCTCGATGACCTCCGACAAGCTCAGACCGAGCGCCAGGAACTTGGAGAGCGTGGTTGGTAAGTCGAACATCGGCCCTTGGACCGCCAGCTGGTGAATATCGCTCGAAATGACATCTGGCAAGATCCCTTCAGCCAAGAGCGCCTCGGCGACTGAAAAGTCGAACGATCCGGCACCATGCCCAAGATCGAGCACTAACCCGCGCTCGCGCAGTGCACGGATGGTGGGATGAAGCTTCCCCTCGTCCGTAAGGATTCGCATCGTACCACCGGTGAAGCAGTGGGTCAGGATATCTCCTGGACGCAAGAGCGCCGCAACCTCGTCAATCGTTGGCGGGCCGTTGCCGATATGCACCATCAAGGGCAAATCAAGCTCGTCAGCGAGTTTGCGCGCCAGTTCCAGAGGTTGAATACCCACACCCCGTGTGGTATTGGCATCGATGCGTGCCTTCACACCAAGAATGATTTCTCGGTTAGCCTCGATCACCTGCGCTGCCAACTCTACGTCACAGTAGTCCAGATTCACAAACTCCCACGTCGGCGCGACCAGTCCAATCGAGGAGAGGTTCAAGAGTGCAAAGATCCGGACTCGACTCGGCTCGATCACATAGCGCCGTAGCCCAGGGAAGGTATACGCACCAGCACTCCCAGCATCGAGCCACGTCGTGACCCCTGTCCGGGCAGCCACCGGATCAGCCTCGATCCCCCAGTAGGTCACTCCCCAGTACACATGCGTGTGTAAATCAATCAATCCCGGAGTCACCAACTGCCCACGCGCATCCACTACCTGCTCTGCTGGATAACCAGCAAGTGACGGAGCAACGCAGGCGATACGCCCCTCGCGAATCCCAATGTCAAAGCGTCCAAAACGCCCTGTCCCCGGATCGACGAGTTCTCCACCGAGAATGACGGTGTCGAACCGCTCCAGACATTCTTCCCGCATGACCTCATTCCCCACTTTACCGCTTGAACGTTCCTGGCCTATCTTGAGCTACTTGAGCCCGTGCGACCAGCGGCGGGTCATGTCTGGCACTTTACCCCCCAGGCAATGCTCATCCATCCGGTCACTAATCGTCAATGAGGAGGCTCACCTCTCCAACTGCAGCATGACGTCCCCAAGAACCTCGCGCGCATGCCCGGCTCGGCGCAAGCCGCGAATCGCCACAACCCTCGTCAACCTCGTGCCCCCCTTCCACAACTCCTGGACCGGAGAAGGATCCACGACGACAAGCGAGGAGGAATGGTGACCCATGCCGTGCAAGCGATTTCTATGCCCCAAGAAGTGCCGACCCCCAGCTATACCAGAAAATAGAAGGAGAATGACCAATACTACCTGATTGCTCGCCCCAAAACACACGAAATCGCGTGAAAACCTTTTTGGTCCCTCACCGAGATTCGCAATCCGTAGCTACTTGCCGTTCGATTCTGTATCCATTGAAGCTTTGGGTTGTACAACGGCTTTGCATCTTAGTCATAGCGGCGATGAGAGCGGGTACCTCCCAGCACGCGTCCGGTTGTACAGCGGCTTTGGATCATAGTCATTGACCAACAGTCGCTCCTTTATCCATTGATACTTGGGTTCTTGCCACCTCATCGGGTCCCACCCGCACGTCCGTCCGATCAAAGACGTCTCATTTCACGCCCCGAGCCCTGGCGCAGAAGACCTCGTTCCAGTCGATCACTGAGTGCATGAGACACTCCATCTTGACGCAGATGGCAAACCAGCACCATCGCGTGAAAGCCTCACGCGTCTAGCATGCCGATGACGTTGTCCTTTCTTCGACTACTCGTCCCTCGCTGGAGACCAGCCAACCGGCATGCGATCATGCGCTTGCCCTTAACAACCAGCCTGCTCCTCCCTCGGTGGAGACCAGCCAGCGGCGAAAGACACCGAGTTTCCGCTCTCAACCTTTGTCACGCAGTCAGACGAACTGTCTTCGACGATGAGCTTCTCATCATCCATATCACCACTGCGGCTCGCTTCAACTGGCACAAACAGCCGACAGCTTCCTCTCCCTGCCCTTGATCTCGAGTAGGCTGCATCAGGAGCTCCTGTCACGATCCTTGGAATGAGTCGGATGGTAGAGTTCTCCGCCATCGCTGGCTTGAGCCACACCGCTCAGAGGAGATCGGCGTAGCACTCGCATCGGTCCTGCTTTGCACAGGATGCCCGGACTCACTGAGTTGCGGCAAGACGGGCACTCAGCAAGAGGGTCGGCTGACAGGAGGATGGATTGCTCGTTCCGTCTGACAGCTTGGCTACTCGCTCAAGCCTGAGCAGCGGAGGATCCGGTCAGGGAACTCGCTTGCCGTATCCACTCCACCAGTTCCTCGATCCGTTCGCAGTGGGTGCCATACCAGTAGACTTGCCCACAACCGGAGCAGGTCCAGAAGACTTCGGCTCGTGCCCAGCTCCGCGGTGGCACTTGCCCCCGTACTGCCGCGCGCGGCAATTGCTCTAAGATCCCATTGCACCGCGGACACCGCGTGAATGGTTGCAGCTGGCGAGTCAAATCGAACCGACGCACCACCTCAAGGAGCTGCTCGCGGGGACGGATAGCTCGGATCCAATACCCATGCGTCACCTCTCGTCGCTTCAGAAGCTCGCGGTCCCGTGTCAGCAGGATCCGCCGTTCGCTCGCTGCACATGCTGCCAGTGTTGCGTCATCCGATCCGCGTTCGTAGCGCGTATCGAATCCGAGCAACCGCAGGTATCGTGCCAAACGGCCGAGGTGCACGTCGCAAACGAACCGTGGTTCCCGAAGCGGGCGGGGCCGTAACCGCTGCACGGGGCTGATGTCAATCGACTCGAACACAGGATAGATACTCACTCGATCACCGTTGACCAAATGCTGGGTCCATTCGGCCGGCTCACGGTTCACCAGCACGAGATCAACCTCCGCACGCGGGATCCCCAGCGCCTCAACCAAGTCCTTCACCGTCCAACCGAGCGGTAGCGCTCGTTCAAAGGAGGTGTAACGAAGCGGCGGAGGAAGGTGGTCATTCAATTCTGCGTAGACGCGCACCGTGACTGTGCCGTTGGCCCAACGCATCGTTGTCTTGATCCGATGCTATTCCGTTTCGGGGAAAGCCGCAACCAATAGTACCGTACAACGCAGTAAGCTGCACCAGTGTGAGGACGCGGCGTCGTTGCGGAAAGCCGCAACCAATAATACCGTACCAACGCTTCAGCCCCTCAGCCAAAGTCTACGGAACGGCCGTCAGCATCACTGGACAATGCTCCATTGCATCGAGACTTAGGCTCGTCCCAACACCCAAGACTCCAGTGCCACCAATCGAGTGAGAGCTAACTACACTGTCCATACTTCCCACAGCCACCGCATACTGAACCCACCGGCGCACCCCTCCGCAGCCCGCTTCACCAGCTTCAGGAGCCCCACCCGGAGCACGCCAATCAGTCTCACCTGCGGCAACTGCGCCGCGTGACCGTCGCAGTCTGCATAATCAGCGATTCCCACAAGCAAGACAAGAAGTCCATCGATTAGCCTGTACTGTGCAGACAAGCCTTTCTCAGCTCACAACAGCAAGTCTGCACGGTACCGTCTACTCTTTTTCCCGCACCGACCTCTGAGTTGAACAACAGCGTGTCCCACTCATATCCCTGAGAACTGCTCAACCGGTCACCTTATCGGAGCTCACGCGGCAATGCGCGGCATTCGTACCAGCTCCTCATCCACCGTTTTCCCCACTCGTCCTCATGCCGGAGTTCGGCTCGCCTCGAGTTGATAAACGTCCTGAGCGTCACGTTGCAGCACTCCACACGAAAAGCGGATTGCCTGCTATCACCGCAGTGCTCAGCATCCTTGGCCTGGCTGCTACGCAGACACGACACGCGATCGGTCGGCCTCCAGTGTGAGCGTTTTCTGACCCGACCGTGTGATTGAAGTGAATAACCAGGTGCTGTGTCACGTTGAGCAACGTGCAAGTCCAGGAGGGTGCACAGCGACATCAATCCAAAACTCTTTGGTCACGACAGTGTCCTGTACTGAGTAGACCGGCTTACGCCCAACCCGGCCGCAAACCAGCCTGGCCAGTATCGCTCCCTGGACGCCAGTTGAGCAGGCGGGAGAACTGCGGCACCGGAGCAGGGTGTGCACCTCCCTGCCGAACACGGACCCTCTGATCCTCTGGAAGCTTGCTCAGGGAGCACCTGCACTGTGCCTGGCAGCACCCATCTCCTGCGTCCCACTCCGCTGCAATCGCGTCAGCGACTTTCTGGCAAGCTCTCTTGTTGCGAGGCACGATCGGACTACGCCATCGTCTCTGCCCCAGCAGCCTTTAGCGGTTGGAGAACGACACGTTGACGGAACTCCTCGACACGTTCCGGGTTCAACGCTCCGGGCTGTAACGTCTCAACACTCGCCGAGCCTGCCGCAACTGCGAGTCGTACGGCTTCCTCGAACGGCCATCCTCGTGCAAGGCCAACCGCCAACCCAGCCACAAAGGCATCTCCCGCTCCGATCGGGTTCCTCACCTGCGCTTGGGGAGCTGATGCGAACCATAACCCCACAGCTGACGCTGCTGCAGCCCCGGCTACCCCTGCCTTGACGACCGTCGCACGTCGAGTCTTTCCAGCCAGCGCTCGTGCAGCTGCCAATGCCCGGACCTCCAGCTCCTCCCGTCTCGCTGTGACGCGCTCAGCACTGACGTTCCCGAGCACCGTTTCTGCCTCAAAGACATTCGGCGTCACAACGTCCGGCTGTGCCTCGAGCGCAGCCGCGAGTGCTTCCCCCGTTGCGTCCACAATGATGGGAAGATCGTGTTCGCGAGCCAAGCGCACGCACTCGGCGTACACCGCCGGCAGCAGACCCGGTGGCAATGAGCCCGTCACGACAACCAGGGTACTGCCGGTCAACTCGGCAACGAGCAGTTGGAGCAGCGGGTCCGCCAGATCTAAGGAAAGGTCCGGCCCCGGTTCGTTGAACACCGTGACCCGTCCTGAAGCTTCAATCACGATGGTATTCACGCGCGTCTCCTGCTCGATCCACAGCGGTCGAAGGGCCAACCCCTCCCGCTGCGCGAGCCCCGCCACCAGTCGGCCGATCCAACCTCCAAGGATCCCCACAACGACCACTCGCTCGCCGAGCGCCGTCGCCGCACGCGCCAGGTTCAGCCCCTTCCCACCCGCAGAACTCTCCACTGAACGGAATCGCATGACAGCACCTGGCTCAAGTTCACCCAGCATTCCTATTCGATCGAGTCCCACATTCGGTGCGAAAACCACAATTTTTGCCATCCGCCTCACCCCCAGCCGTCACACTGAGAAAGCCACCATACACCGACGGCCACCACTCTCCGGCGCTCGCTGTTCTTGTGCCAGGTCTCGCTCTACACTCCCACTTACTCCTCGCTAGCATCCAGACAGTTACCGATGCTATCCTGCGCCCAGAGTAAGAACAGTCCTAGGCGTCTCCGGTATGGCACACCTTGCGCACAGGCGAGTTCCCTCAGGCGCTCAACGTGGTGCAAGATGTTCGGTGGTGAGCTCATCCCTTCACGGTGACTTTGTGCCGCTCCCCCAGCACGCGCATCAAGAATTGGCGCTCATGAGACTGCTATCATCGTATGGCTTACCAACATTGTGGGAGAACCGCTCCCGCAGGAGCTGGGAGCCCAAAGCAATTCACCTCTACCTCAGAGAACACGTCCCACACGCACGCTCACCACAGCTATACTAACGCAGCTGTCTGCAGTGTCGAGGGGAGAGAAGCGGTGCAGGCAACAACATTGCTCGCGCAGCCAGTCCGACGACTCGATGGAGAAGCCAAGGTACGGGGGATCGCGCGGTACACCGACGATCTCCACCTCCCTGGCCTCCTGCACGCCCGTCTGGTGACAAGTCCCTACGCCCACGCTCGCATCGTTGGTATCGATACGGACGCTGCCCGTGCGATCCCGGGCGTCGTCGCTGTGTTCACCGGTCAAGACCTACTCCCGACCGGGCCCGAACCAGCCGAACGAGCCCGTCACCTCCTTGCGCGCGACAAGGCTCTCTACGCAGGTCAGCCTGTCGCGGTGGTCATTGCTGAGTCCCCCTACGTCGCTGCTGATGCTGCCGCCCTTGTCTCCGTCGAGTACGAGGTGCTACCTGCCGTCACCGATCCCCTCCGGGCCATGCAACCAGACGCACCAGTGATTCGCCCGAGGGAACACCAGAGTGAGTGGGCCGAAGCCGGCATGCATGCAACGGTCGCAGGAGGCCAAGAACTGGATGTCCGCCGCCTGTCTGCCAACGTCACCGATGCTGTCCGCTTCCAGCGCGGCGACGTAGAACAGGGATTCGCTCAGTCTGACGTCGTTATCGAGCGTATCTATCGGACTCCATTTGTCCATCAGGCCTACATTGAGCCGCATGCCTCGGTTGCTCTTCCTCGGCCTGACGGCGGCGTGACGATCTACACCACGACACAAGGGATGTTCTATTGCCGCAACGTCACCGCGACCACGCTCGCTCTGCCACAAGAGCTGGTCACGATTGTCCCGATGGAGGTTGGCGGTGGCTTTGGTGGTAAGACGGTACTTCTCGAACCTCTTGTCGCCGCGGTTGCCCTGCGGTTGGGTCGGCCGATTAAACTCACATTGACACGGACAGAAGAGTTCTTGTTGGCTACACCAGCACCAGCGGCAATCTTCGAATTGCGCGGTGGTGTACGGCGGGACGGGACGCTCACTGCACTCTGGGCACGCGTTGTCTTCGACTCGGGGGCCTATCCTGGTGCACCGGTCACCATTGCACTTCTTCTCCTTGGCGGCACCTATCGCTGGCAACACCTCGATCTGCTCGGATACGAGGTGTTGACCAACAAACCTGGCACCGGTGCCTATCGGGCTCCTGGCGTGCCACAGGCAACCTTTGCTGTCGAGCAGCTGGTCGACGAGCTCGCCCAGGCTGTGGGAATGGATCCGCTCGAATTGCGGTTGCACAACGCCGCGCGTACGGGCGACCCACAACCGAATGGTGCTCCCTGGCCGCCGATCGGTCTGGTTGAAGTGCTCGAGCGCGTCCGCCACCACCCGCTTTGGCAAAACCGGCAGCGCGGTGTCAACGAGGGGTGGGGTATCGCTGTCGGGGGCTGGCCAGGCGGCATCGAGCCCTGTGCCGCAAACGTCCGATTGAACCACGATGGGACTTTTACGGTCACACTCGGTGCCATTGATATCACTGGCACCCATACCGTCCTCGCCATGATTGCGGCAGAAGTCTTGGGCCAGCCACTCGAGCGCATGCGCATCGCGCTCCTACCGAGCGACGCTGCTCCGTATGCGGGGATGAGTGGCGGCAGTAAGATCACCTACACCGTTGGGCTGGCCGTCAAGGCAGCCGCTGAGGAGGCACGTCGCCAGCTCTTGGAGATCGCCGCGAATGAGCTTGAGGCAGCGCCGGAGGACCTGGAAGTTGTTGACGGGGCCATTCGGGTACGTGGTGTTCCCGATCGCCAGATCACGCTCCAGCAGATCGCAACCCTGAGCATGGCGTTCGGTGGTCGTTATGCACCGGTGTACGGGACGGGACGGGTAGCAGTCACTCAGCAGTCTCCCGGATTCAACGCCCAGATCGCACACGTCCGAGTCGACCCCGAGACAGGGCAGGTAGAGCTTCTCGACCTAGTCGCCGTTCAAGATGTAGGACGCGCACTCCATCCAGCGCTCGTTGAAGGTCAAGTCCATGGTGGTGCAGCACAGGGCACCGGTTGGGCACTGCATGAGGCGATGCGCTGGGATGAGAGCGGCCAACCGCTCAACCCGACGTTCCTGGACTACGACGTGCCCAAGGCGAGCCAGCTCCCGCCGCTGCACGTCGAACTCGTTGAAGTTCCGTCTCCCATCGGTCCCTTCGGGGCAAAGGGAGTTGGCGAGCCACCGGTTACCCCGACCGCCGCAGCGATCACCAACGCCATCGCCAACGCTACCGGTGTGCGCTTCACTGAACTTCCTATCCTTCCTGCGCAGGTACACGCAGCGCTCAGTCGTCTGGAGCGAACATGAACCGGCGCGGCTCCCCGCAGAGGGCCCAGAGGGAACGAGGATCGCCCACCAAACAGGAAGCGAGTCGTGGCCTCGCGCGGTCAGGTCGTTGGCGCTCGCTGTCCTCGATCCTTCTTGACCAACAAGCCTGTCGCTCCGGTACGCCCCGCGTCACGAGCGCTGACGCTCTCTTCTGCCAAGGTACGCCAGAAGAGAGATCCGCCATGCGCTGCAGCCGCATCACTTACCAGACCGACGCTGTGTGCCACCTCCCCTGCCCCAGAACGAGGATCTCTTGGTAGCTGATTGACCGAAGAAGCTTCAACGCCTCCTCGAACCCCGCCGCCACGTCTGCGGGCTGGTGTGCATCTGCCCCAATTGTCACCGGGATCCCCAGTTCCCAGCACCGCCGCAGGATCCACTCACTCGGAAACGGTGCACCGATCGGACGTCGCAGGCCAGCCGTGTTGACTTCGATCGGAATATCGGCCCCTCTGATTGCGCGGAGTGCGCGCTCGACAGCCTCCCGGTACCAGGGTGCTGCTTCACTGAAATACCGCCCGCCCACGTTCCACTGCTTTACCTTGTCTAAATGCCCCACCACCACTGGTACCCCCAGTCCCCTGGCCCACGCAGCAAGATATTCCATCAACCGGTAATAGTCCTCAACCAGTCGTTGCACGTCACCCCGATAGACGGCGTCCACTTGCCGTGCGAACGACTCTGCCGACTCATCAACCGCCCAGGGTCGCCCCTCGGGATCACGGCCGACAAAGTGGAGACTCACGACCGCATAGTCCAGCTGGACTGACAAGATCTGTGCTCGCTGGAACACATCAGCCGCTGGCACCAGCTCAACATCCAAGTAGTCAAGTTCCACACCAACCCATACCGGGTAACTGGCGCGCCAACGCTCTTGCACCCCACGCGCGTCAGCGACGTACTCGCGAAATCGCTCGAGTGTCATAGTCCAGCTGCATGGAAATGGGACCGGCGCGTGCGAGGAGACACCAACCGCCGCTAGTCCAGCCTCCCGCGCCGCCGTTACAAACTCCTCAATGGTTCCCGATCCATCACAGTAGCCAGGATGGTTATGATAACTTCCACGCATCGCTCCCTCATTTCCCAATTCACGCGTACGCACCGGATACCGTAGCCCCCGCAAAGGCCCTTACTCTCCGTGCACACAGCACGTCGCTTCTCCTTGGTCAGCCTCCCATGCACGAATGTACTCCCGCGCGGCAGTAGTGTGCATGGTCTCCGTCTCTCAGAGTCACCGCTCGATCCGTGAGCGTGGTTGCGACTTGCCCTCGCCAAACACACCGTGGCAGGCATCACCGCAAGAAAGAAGCCTCCGAAAGTTCATGCCTTCCTTCATAGAGCAGTCTACAACATTACCAGAGTATGGCTAACGACAATTACATCACTATTGTCCTATGATATCTCCATTTATCATTAGCATATCACCAGAGACCTACAGTTGAACCCGAACGTATCGCCGGTTGTTGGTCTCCTCTGCGAGCGTGTGCGTCTGCCGCTGAGAGCTTCTCGCCACTCCTCCACCCTAGGCAGCTACACGGACGTCTTGCATCAGGTCAGCCCACCGGCCACAATGCCACGGGACGGCACCGATCCATGGAGGACAGACGCAGTGAACAGCGGACAAAGTGAATCGCCTCTCCGCCACACCGAAGCGTACTACCACCTCGTTGTCGAGCGGATGACTCCTCGGGCCTCGCCAGCGTTCGAATCTCCGGAGATGCAGCAACGCGTCTGGGGTCGCCGTTGGGGTGTCGAGAATGATGTCGGGCGTCTCAGGCTCTGCGTCCTGCACCGACCCGGGGATGAAATGCGTGCGATTGACCCGGCTGGTCACTACGACCCCACCATCGGCGCCTACATCGACGAGGAGGAGCAGTGGTATTGGCGTGACAGCTCACCCCCCAACCTCGCCCGTATGCAAGCCGAGCACGACGCCTTGGCCGCTGCACTGCGTGCTGAGGGTGTCGATCTGGTGTACGTCGACTGCCCACCACGTGATCCGCATGCCGTCTTCACCCGTGATATGGCGGTCGCTGTCAAGGGCGGCGCCGTCGTCTGTCGACTTGGTCTGGTCGGTCGCCATCCTGACTCCGGCCGGCGCGGCGAGGAACGATACATTACTCGGCTCCTCGTCGAGCTGGGTATGCCGATCCTCCATACGATCCACGGCACCGGACTCTTGGAAGGGGGTTCCGTCTGCTGGCTCAACAGCACGACTGTTGCCGTCGGCATGTCCTATCGCCAGAACGAGGCAGGTGTCCGACAACTGGAAGCGGTGCTCGCCGAGCAAGGGGTCCGTGTGATCCGCGTCCCCCTGCCCGGATACGCTCTTCATCTTGACGGCGCCTGCGTCATGGTCGATTACGACAAGGCGCTTATCAACGTGACGCGGCTCCCCTATTGGTTCTTGGACACACTCCGTGACCTGGACATCCGTGCCATTCACGTCTGGCCTACCGAGCCACAGGCTGTCAACTGCCTCGCCGTTCGGCCAGGGCGTGTCCTCATGCCGGCAAACTGCCCACGCACACGCGAGCGGTTAAGCGCTGCCGGTATCGAGACAATTGAAGTCCCCTACGACGAGATCTTAAAGAATGGTGGTGGCATCCACTGCTCGACGCTCCCTCTTATCCGCGACCCATGAGCCATACAGCGACACACCGATCGTGTCAGCACAGCAACGGTGGGGCGTCAGA
This sequence comes from uncultured Thermomicrobium sp., assembly GCA_938028665.1. Classification (GTDB taxonomy): domain Bacteria; phylum Chloroflexota; class Chloroflexia; order Thermomicrobiales; family Thermomicrobiaceae; genus Thermomicrobium. The sequence goes on from CALIMB010000012.1 coordinate 14,910, forward strand.
TACCCAACTCCCGCACTTCAGTCGATGCAGACTGCCGTTTCATGCGTCCCTGCGCGCGGCTGGTACGGGGAGAACGAATCGCTCGCGAAGGGGGCTTCCGTCACCGCCCATGCCCACGCACCGCAGATGACGTGAATTCACAGCGTCCGCCTTTCCCGCGAAACCTCTCCGGGTCACGCAAGGAGATGAAGAGCGGATGACTCCGCTACAGGCGCACCACTCGTCCGCATATGACCGACCAGAGAAGAAAGCCTGCTGGGTACACTTTGCCGGTGTGCGCAATGAACAGTATCCCACCCCCGTCCCGAACACCATGGCCACGTCGGGCCGAGCGTGGTGGCGACGACGCACCCAGCCGCGCCCATCGCTGGACAACCACTTGCCGGTAACAGGGGGCCTCGGTTGTCTTTAGAGGACCCGGAAACTGCTCGGCCTCCACAAGCCAGGCAAGCACGGCCTCGGCTTCGTCCGGTGCCAGCGACGGCAGCAGACGCGCGCGTTCCACCGGTACGAGGAACAAGAGACTCCAACGCTCGACACCGGGGTCTCTAACGAATTCCACTATGGCGAGCAGATCATCCCTAGTTTCCACACAAACCAGCGTGTTCACCCGGAGAGGCAGGCCAAGTTCTCGTGCTGTGCGGGTAGCGGGGAGTGTCCAGGCGAACCTGCCCTTCACAACCCGCAGAGAATCGTGTCGCTCCGCTGTTGATCCATGGAAGCGTCATGCCAATCGCGATTCCTGCCTCACGGAGGCGCCTGACCACGTCAGGCGTCAGCGCATCTGTCCCGCTCGGCGGGATCGAGACAGGGAAAACCCTGCTCACGAGCCGCAGCAATCAGCTGGGTGAGATCGGGACGAGCGAGCCAATCGCCAGCCGTTAGCGTCAGATGCAGCAACGGCTGGCCAAAACCTCGCATGGTATTGCGGAGCTGCAAATCTTTGGTGGTTGAGGGCTCACCCAGGTGTCTTAAGGGAACAGCTTCCGCTCGGCAGTGACGACATACCAAGCGGCGCACCCGTATCAGTTCCCCGTCGACCAAGAGTGACCGTTTAGGGAACTACCAACCCCGCTCCAGTCGCAACGCCCCTCATTACTCAGAAGAAGACAGCATCCAGAACCATCGCCGCAAAGAGCAGCCCGAGATACTGCATGGAATAGAGGAAGACCCGCTTGGCAAGCTGATCGCTCCGCTCGCGGTAGAGTCGAGCGACAAGCCAGAGAAAACGCGCACCCAGCACTGTGGCAGCAACCAGATAGGGAAGCCCAAGAACACCAAACGGATAGAAGAGCAGGCTCGTGAGCACCATCGCCAGAGTGTAGAAGAGGATCTGCCGTCGCGTCTCTTCCTCGCCACGAACTGCCGGCAACATCGGCACCCCTGCTGCAGCGTAGTCACCACGCTTATAGAGCGCCAGCGCCCAGAAATGTGGTGGAGTCCAGGCAAAGATCAGCAAGAACATCAAGATAGCCGGCAGCGCCACCTGACCCGTCACCGCGGCCCACCCAACCAATGGTGGTACAGCGCCGGCTGCTCCGCCGATCACAATGTTCTGAGGTGTACTCCGCTTGAGCCAGATCGAGTAGACAAAGACGTAGAACAGGTTACCTGCCAGCGAGAGCAGCGCCGCCAGTGGATTGACGAAAGCGGTGAGCACATAGACAGCTAGGACGCTCAGGGTCACGCCGAAAATCAGCGCAAACTCCGGTGCCAGCCGACCACTCGGCAACGGTCGCCGCCGTGTCCGCGTCATAATCGCGTCGATATCCCGATCGACATAGTGATTGATTGCCCCGGCGCCGCCTGAAGCGAGCGCACCGCCGATGAGTGCCCAGAAGAGGGTGTCAACGGCTGGTAGCCCCTGTGCCGCGACCAGCATGGCGCAAAGCGTCGTCAGCAAGAGTAAGACCATGACACCCGGCTTCGTGAGGATCAGGTAGTCACGCAGTACCTCCCCGAGCGGACGGCCTGACCCAGCACGCTGTGCCGTTCGCATTGTGGCAGCTGCCGCTTCAGCTAGCGGCGTTGCTCGATCGACCAGCGCAGTCAACACCAGGAAGACCCAAATGATCGTCGCCACGGCTAGGTGTGCCACACTGACGGCCGGATGCAGGTGGAACCAAATATTCGCTGCACCCACAAAGACTTGCGCAACCATCAGCACGGCAGCAGCCAGGGAAAGACCGACAACCCACGGCGCATCACTGCGTAGACGACGCGCTTGCCAAGCCAGTACCACAACGAGGAAGACGGCAAGCACGGCAATCAGGCGATGTGTCAGATGCACATCCACGTTTGTCCAACCAGTCGGAAACCAGAAGCCACCACAGAAGGGCCATTCCGGGCACGCAAAGCCAGCACCACGTTTAGCGGTGTAAGCGCCACTGAGCATCAACACAAAGATCGCACCGATCGCGGTGAAGATCCACCATCGGGCTGGTGAGCGCACTGCACGCTGCGCCAGCTTTGGCCACCACGCTCGAAAGGTCAAGACAATCGCAACCGCCAGATAGCTCAATGCCACGCCGAGATGCAGCGCAACGATCGCCGCTTCCAGATGCGTCCAGACCGTCACTGCACCCAATAGTGCCTGGACAACGACCAGCCCCGCAGCAAGCAATGGTAACCGCCGGAGCCATGGGTCCGCAGTTCGCAGGCGCCAGCCGGCCAGGGCAACTGCGCCAGTCAGCAGGATTACTCCGAGCGCGATCAATCGGTGTATGTACTCAATCCAGGCAAGGAGATCCCAACCAGGAATCACTCGTCCATTGCACAGCGGCCACTCTGGCCCACAACCGAGCCCAGCCCCCGTGACACGTACCGTCCCGCCTACGACAATCAAAAGATACCCGGAAATCGCCACCGCCAGCGCTAGCCAACGGATACGCTGCCCTCGCTCCTCCACTGCGCTGTGCATTGCCGCCCCCGAGAAATGCGTTGTTACCCGACACGCGCCGTTCGTTCCCAGTCTACTACATGGAGGGTACCCAACAAATGCCCTGAAGAGTCTCCGGAATCACCCGATCTTCCACGGGACACGGCTCAACTCGAACCAGGAGAAACCGTAGAGGAAGATGAAGAGCATCAAGAAAACGACCGAAATCACCAGCGTTCCAGGCACCTCAAAGGAGCGATGGGCAGCCACTGCTACCGATTCTCCACTTCCGCTGGCATTGGCTGGATATGGGCTGAACGCCTCGGGAACAATTCGGCCCACTGCTGGCCGCGCTGTGCGCTGCCCCAGAAAGACGGTCGCCACTGCGATCGCGACAAACATCGCCCCGCCGACGACCGCAATGATGCCACCGACGCCCATCATCGCCAGAAAGACAGCGATCTCCGGTCGGAGTTCCTGCAAGTTCATACCGAGCACCGGTGCCGTGGCGAAGGTAATATCCCAGTGCCGCCGCGGGACACCCCAATGCCCGGCCAATCCCATCCCGATGCCAAAGATCAGCATGCCCAGGCCATAGACGTAAGGCTGCCACTGCGCCAGCCGCCGGAACAAGAGCTGGCGTTGGAAGATGAGTGGAACAAGATAGTAGGCAATCCCCATGAACGCCAACGTTGTCCCCGCAACGACCGTCATGTGGAAGTGCGCTGGAACAAGCAGGGTGTTGTGCGAAATCATGTTCACCTGTGGTCCACCAATAATCACTCCGCTGATCCCACCCAAGAGCCCAAAGAGAACCATGCTCACAACAAGCGCTGCAAATCCCGGCTCACCCCATGGCGCTCGACGTAGCCACTCGAACAGACCACGGCGATACCCTCGTTCACGCAGTGCAAGCTCCATCGAGGCTGGGATGCTAAAGGCATGGATGAGACTACCCATCACCGCCGCATACATGAAGTAACTTGCGTTGACATTCTTGACCCAGGTTCCTAAACCCGGATCAACGAGCAAGTGGTGCATCGCTCCCATGTTGATGAAGAGGACATACAGCACAATCGCGATGCGGCTCAACCCCTCATTCAACGGTCGTGCACCGGTCGTAAGGCTCGCCAGTCCGTACCACACGCCAACCATTGCAGCAAGATTCACCTGCTGTGCACCATGACCAAGCCCCCAATACAACAACCGGTAGATTCCTGGATCGACTTCCGGGATGACGCCAAGCGTCCACAGGAATACCGGGAACAAGGCAAGTGCACCGGAGAGCAACGACCAGAGCGCAATGACCGCCGCACCCATCAAGGCGAACGTAAAGAGCGGTAGGCTCCCGACATCACCGCGCAAGCGCGCGGCAACGATATTGATAAAGAAGTGCACGACCGCGAGAATAGCTCCCACCGCGAAAACGAGCACTGCTGCGTAATACCACGGCGTCTCGGCTCGCAGTGGCGGGTACGAGGTGAACATCACTGTCGCCTTGCCACCCAGCATCAACACCGTGGCAATGACCGAGCCCCCAAGCATCATCGCGTAGGCAATCCAGCTGAGCCATGGAATGACCATTCGTGTGCTGAGGAGAACGGTACTCGCAAAGATCAATCCTGCAACCTCAAAAAAGAGGATCCAGAAGATCAACATCACCATTCCATGAGCCGATACAAACTCGTAGAACCGTTGCGGAGCGAGGAGATGCACTGCTTGCCATCGCGTCAAGGCGATCAGCAAGGCAAGTACACCCCCGATCGTGAGATAAACGACTGCTGTCACCGCATTCAGCATGATCAACCGCTCAGCGGCCCGATCAACCGAGAGGCCTGTTATCTCGCACCGTCGCATCGCTGCTGTCGCCATCGTCCCACCTCAATCCGTCACAATGATCCGGCCGATCATCAGATGATGTCCCAAGCCGCAGTACTCGTTGCAGATCAGTGGGAACTCTCCTGTTTTTTCGGGTGTCAGTTCCAGTACCGTAACGTACCCTGGTAAGACCTGTACGTTGATGCTATGCGGCGGCATAACCAGGGAGAAGCCATGCTGCACATCACGTGAACTGATGAGAAACCGGTACGACTCGCCACGCTTCAGTTGGAGAACCGGCTGCCACGCAAAGGCTCGCGCATCCAAATACACATCACTACCCGGAGGCGGTGCAACCACTGGCACTCCATCACGCTGCCCCACCTGGTAGTGCTGAATGAACGCCTCCGCCTGCCCCGCAAACGTCACCGGATCAACCCGATAGGAGCGAAGGCGATTTTGTTCTTCGCCAATGAGCGGCCAGACAAACGCAATCATCAGGAACATTGCAATGCCCCAGATGACCGTCAACCACACCCAGAGCCGCTCATCACGACCTAATGCCTCCCACCAGACACCGCGCGGCTTAGCCAGCGTACTGACTCGGCTCGCCATCTCTGTACCTCCCCCGCCTACCCGTCACTGACCAAAGAGCGGGATAAAGCCGAGATCGATTAGGCCCCAGATCAGATAGAACAGTGTCGGAATCACGAGCCCCACCATCAAAATCAGGAAAATGTCATCCAAGAGCAGCTGTGGCCACGGAACGCGCTCCGACCGCTCCTCGCGCCCTTCCATCGCTGCCTCCTCCCAAGTGCCACACTCGATGGAATACTGTAGGCATACAACCCACTTCGTCAAGGGGAAGTATCACCAGGAGCGTTACAAAATTGCGACAACTCCCTTTGGAAATATTAAAGTTATGTAACTCGCAAAACAGCGAATTGCTCACCGGTACTATTCTCTCCTTTCCTACTCACCCTGCTCTTTTTCACGCGTCCCAGTATGGTCACACACAATCCTCCCATCCGCGGTTGACCTTGGACACGGAACGCTCACTCTTCTCTCGGCAACAAGCACTCACGCCCGAGCGCACCGGGGGTTGCGATCCCCAGCCTCGATCGACAGAATCTCCTCTCCTGGAACTAGCTGCGGGGAAAAGAGACATGCAGAACCGCAAGGTGATAGCTCAGGACGAGGTCCCAAGGATGGCCAAGCCACTCACCACTGCCCTGTCAATGACAACGGGTATTCCGATGCTTCAAGACGCCTGTGCCACACGCCTCACTGAAGATTGATCTCCACGGATCCCACGCTCGGCGTTGTCCTTTGTGGAATGTTCTCGCCCCGGCTGATCCCACTAACCATCAGAGGCCTAGTACTCCCACCTCGCAAGTCGCTCGGAAAGGGTCACTCCGGTGGGGAGCGACTTTTCACCCCATGATCGACACAATCACTACTCGGTCACAATCACGAGCCCGGTCATCTCTCGGAATGCAGGACCACACAGTTCTGTGCAGAGCAGTGGATATTCCCCCGTTCGTTCGGGTCGAATGGTGATGATTCCAACTGTTCCCGGAGCTACCCGAACGACCAGTCGCCGGTCGCCAAAATCGACAAGGAGGCCGTGCGTCACGTCACTGGCTGAGACATACAGCCGATACTCAACGCCCCGGCGGAGCTGCAGTATCGGATACCAGCCATCGGCTCGCCCAACAAGATAGACTTCCCCAGGTGGCGGAGCGACAACCGGGAGCCCGTTACGCTCCCCTACCCAGTACGCCGCAACGAACGTGGCGACCTGCTGTTCGAAGCGCTGTGGATCCTCTTGTTGCCAGCGGAGATCAGTTGTACCCCGTGCCAGAACCGGTGCGACAACCCCAAAACCGATAAAGGCAAGTGGAATCACAAGCAGGGCCACCGTCGCGACGGAAAGAGATATTCGCCAGAGACTCGGAGCTTGCGAAAGGCGGCGCATCGAGCTGGGTCGCACTGCCCGAAGAAGCACCACGAGAAGCACCGTAGCATAGAGCGCTCCACTACCTACCCACATCATTGCCCCGCCGAGCCGCTGATCGGCAAGCGGGTCGATCCCCCACAGTGCAGCTGTCTCAGCGTACACACCGTAGAGGGGGCGCGGTGCCAGGGTTACGGTCGCACACACCAGATCGGTCGCCATCCAGGTGGCGAACACAAGAAGAACAGCAGTCATTGGAGAAAACCGGCGATGCCGTGGGAACGGATCCAGCAGTACCCACCAGAAGAGAAACGCACCGCCGAGCATGCTCAGGTGCTCGATCTGGTGAAGCCAGGGAACACGAACTGCTTCAGCGTAGAGCGGAGGGTAGTGCCACAGCGCAAAGGGCCCGGTCACGGCGAGGAAGACGGTCACAGGATGCGTGAGTACGCCCAACAGCCACACAAGGCCGCGCCGCTTACTGAGCCAACGCAGCACCCCGGCAGGCAAGCCACGGAGGAACGTGCGAACTGGTTGCCCAAGCGACAGCAAAGGCGCCGCGACCAGCATGAGAAGCATATGCTGCACCATGTGCACACTGAACCGCACCGTATTCCCGTGGTCCGGAGGGCCCATGAGAGCAACTGCGACCACTTCCAGGCCGGCAAGGAAAGCGATCACCCGCCAGCGTGACGCGAGCGGACGGCCGGCACGCGCTACTCGGCGGCGAGCAGCCCCATACGCAACCGCCAAACTCAGAAGAAGAACCGTCACCGGCGGATCAAGGTGCCAGGCACGGACGAGATCGGTCGACGTGACCGTGGCGTGCAAGAGTGGAAGAAGCGGCGCCGGCATTGTTCGCTCCTCCAGGAAGGCGCCGCCTGCGGGAACCGCACGCTAACTCTTCGGAACCGGCTGCCCCAATCGCTCTTCAAGCGCCCGAATCGCTTCGCGGTCCCGCGCGATCAGCGTCTCCAGATAAGCCCGCAGCGTCATACGCCCGCGGGGCGTCTCGAACTCCTCCTGCCACACAGTATCAGGGAGGTCACGCACCATGGCGAGCGTCGCCTCGCGCGCCGTCCCAAACTGACTCAGCAGCACCGTTGCGGTCAATCCCAAGGCAGTCTGATGAATGGTAAGGAGCGGCTCACCCTCGTCATCGAGGATCGTCCGCTCACCTCCCCGCAGCATCTCCTTGATCGCTTGCGACGCATTCAATTCTCGGTTGCGAAGCCGGTAGAGGATCCCCACGGGGCTCGACGGGTCATCGATCGATCCTGAGTCCGCATTCATCGCCGCAAGTGCCGACCGGAAGCGCTGGTTGAGCTCCCGGTACGTTGCGATCAGCGCTTCTATCACATCTCGATCGGCCATCGACGCCCCTCCACGGCGACCAAAATCCCCACGATCGCTGTCTACGATAGCGGAAGGCAAAGCGACACGCAAGGTGTCCGCGTCGCAGCTCAGGAAGTCACCTCAAGCCTTCTCGGAGATTCCGTCCAACGGTCGGCAATTCAACGTGGAACCATCTGATACTCCCGCGCCCAGATTACGGCTTGTGTCCAGCCACCGCAGAGCCCCCAAAAGAAGTGCCGAAAGCTCGCTATTCTCGGCTCCAGTGTCATGTCATCGCCGTTCTCCTCTGCTGCACAAACAAGTTGCTCTACTAGCATCGTGCTACAACCCGTTTCGCTAGCTTGCGGTTCATCACTGAACCTCAACGCAAGGTAGCCTCCAATGAAGTCTCGACCGGCAGTTCTGTATGGTCTGACGCGCTCCTTCAGTATCGAGAAGATCGAGGTTGACCAGCCGAAGGAGGGCAAGGTCCAGGTCAAACTGGTGACAACCGGGTTCGGCTACTCCGACTGGCACTTCGCCACTTGGGCTGCACCAGTACGCTTCCGATGGTAGCGAGACACGACGGTGCAGGACCATCAAGAAGGTCGGACCCCATATCACCGACCTCAAGCCTGATGACCATGTGGTCCTCTGCCACATCCCAGCCTGTGGCAAGTGCCGCTGGTGCTTAAACGGGCTCGCTGCCCTCTGCGATCGCGGTATCGTACTCACCCAGGGTCCCCAACTGGACGGCACATTCCACCGGTACAAGGACGGGCAGGACCTTGCGCAGTTCGCGCTCGTGTCCGCGTTTTAGTGAGTACACAGTCTGCCCGGGAGACTCGGTGTTAAAGATCGATCCTACTCTCCCGCTAGATCGGGCCCATCTTATTGACTGTTGACTGTGCGGTCCCCACCGCTCGGGGTGTTGCCGTCAACTGCGCCCGCGTGCTTCCCGGGGAGACGGTCGCGATCGGGGGCACCGGTGGAGTCGGGGTGAATGCGGTGCAGGGCGCCGCCATAGCCACGGTTGAGGTGGTGATCGCCGTCGATCTGGTCGACTGGAAGGTAGAGAGGGCTAGGGTATTCGGAGCGTCGCACACCAGCAACCCCTTGCGGGAGGGTCCTGTCCCACGGATTGTGGAGATCACCCATGGGATCGGCGTCGACGCCACGATCCTGACCCCACGCGTCGTGACGCCAGCCCTCTTGGCTATAGCCATGCGCGCAACACGCAAGGCTGGTCAGGCGGTCATCGTAGAGGTAATTGGTCGTGCCCCAAACGAGCCGGAGACGCACTCCACCTCATGTTCATGGCAAAGGAGGTTTTGGGAACAATCTTTGGCCATAATCTGCCACGCAGCAGCATTCCCCGCCTCCTCGCGTTCTCCTGTGACAGCAAACTCAAGCTTGACAAACTCGTGTCGCGACGCTATCAGCTTGATTCAAGAGATCAATCAAGCCTACCGAGACGTCGAACAGGAGCGTGTCATGCGTGGCGTGTTGATCTTCGACTGAGACAGAACACGCCCTTATTGGAGGGTTACGTCCCTGAGGAGCGAACGGCCGCGAAACAGAGACTCCTCTATCGCAGGACACATCGGACAGGCCATCCGTCCTCATGCTAAGATCGCGTTGAGCGACCGGTGCTCTCCTGAGTGCCGACCGGGTGAGGTTCTGTTCGACAGGCAGGCAGACAATGGCTTCGACGAGGCCGAACAGGTCGACACCACTCCGCTGCCCACTCTGCCGTCGGGAGCTCCAGGACGTGATCGTTCGCCAGATTGGTCAAGTTACGGCCCGACTTCCTTGGCAGCTCCACGCCGGCCGCTGTCCTGAGCATGGTTGGTTTCAGGCGGAAGTGATCAGTCGCCCACCCCGCGAGATCTTCCCAGTGAACCGACCGGGTGGGATCGCTCGCCGCGTCGTGCTGGACGGTAGAGAGTTCTACGCATTCCCGACCATGTGGAACCGTCTTGACACGCGGCAGGAGGTCGACCCCTTCGATGCCCGATTCTGGGAAATCGACTGGGAGCGATTGGGCGTCCGGCCCCCAGCCTCGACACCCGTCGTCGAAGCCCTACAGACGGTCGAGCGGAGTGGGCGTCATGCCTGAACTTCCAGAGGTGGAAGCAGCTCGGCGGGGCATCGCCGAGCAGCTTGTCGGTCGCACGTGCATCAGCTATGAGCTGTACCGTCCACGACTCGTCGTCGCGCCACCTGATCTGACGCTCGACGCGATCGTGGATCATCCTCTACAAGCTGTCGGCCGTTGGGGAAAGTACCTCTGGCTTATCTTCCCGCCCTGTGCGCTCCTCATACACCTGAAGCTCACAGGGCAACTCGTCGGGTGTGGAACGAGTATTCCTGGCTTCGCAGCCGGGCATCCAGTTCCCCCATACAATACATCGCTCCCGCATAAGTCGACCGCGTTGCGCATCGACTTCGCGCCCGACGCACACCTGTATCTGACCGACGTGCGGCACTTCGCCCGTGTCCAGCTCCTTCCACCGGCCGAACTCCCCGCGACCTTGCGTGCGTTGCGCCTTGGGCCCGATGCCGCCAGCCCGGACTTCACCCTTGAAGCCTTCCACGCTGCGCTTGCCCGCCGGCGTGGAACACGCCTCAAGGCGGCACTTCTCGACCAGCACATCGTGGCCGGACTAGGCAACATTTATGCCGACGAGAGCTTATGGGTCGCCCAGCTTCACCCCGAACGCCTGGTTATGAGTCTGACCGACGACGAGCGTACACGGCTCTACTGGGCAATCCATGAGGTGTTGAAGATCGCGGTTCCACTCGGAGGAGCAAAGATTCTGCACGGACGGGCGGTTCCCCCAGTAGGTGAGTTTCCGTACGTCCATGGCCGTGCCGGACAACCGTGCGTCCGCTGTGGAAGTCTCATTCGCAAGCGTACTGTCGCCGGACGCGGAACCTACTTCTGTGCCTGCTGCCAGTCCGCGAGCGAGCCGGCCCTCAAACCGAGCCCTGAACTCCCGGCACGTGTCGCCCCCTGAAACCACCTCAGGGACTCTCCTGCCGGCCGGTTACGACGTGCTGTCCGTGTCCATTCGCCTCATAGACTTCGCGCTTGAGCACGCAGATGAATGGGAGATTCCGGTACAACTCTCGATAGTCAAGACCGTAGCCCACCACGAACTCGTTCGGAATAGTGAACCCCACGTATTTGACCGGAACCGGTACAAGTCGCCGCTCCGCCTTATCCAGCAAAGCACAGACCTCAATACTTGCGGGATTTCGTTCCCGCAGCGTGCGGAGGATGAAGTCGAGTGTCAGTCCGGTGTTGACTATGTCCTCAACCAGAAGCACATGTTTGCCACTGATGTCGAGATCAAGATCCTTGCGGATCGCGACCCCTTCGCGGAGATCACGGGAAAGCTGGAGGTAATCAATCGCGAGCGGCCGCGTGATCGCTCGCGCAAGGTCAGCAAGGAAGAACGTAATCCCTTTCAGTACACCGATGAGTACCAGCGACTCCCCTGCATAATCCTCAGAGATTTGGCGGCCAAGCTCTGCGACCCGGCGTTGAATTTCGGTCGGACTCAAGAGTACCCGCTCGATCTGCTCTGGCCGGAGCGAGGTGATATCGACGGAACCATACCCGAAGCGTGACAAGAGCTCATGATAGTCCTTCCGGTAGAGCAGGACGATATTCACATGAGGGTAGAGCTCTTTGAGGCGCCGAACCTTGCGGTGCTTGCGCGTGACGAGGCTCTGCTTCATTGTGGTCAGTTCGACGTAGAGATCTTGCTCTGGGAGATAGAAGTCTGGCGTGAACTGTTCGACGACACGTCCGTCCTGCCAGCGAAGGGGAAATGAATGAGGTTCGTACTCCCAAGCAATGCGGAAGAAATCGAGAAATGCTGCGAACTCAGCCTCAGCCGGATGCGCAAAGCGTACCCGCTGCGTCCGCTCTTCCAGGGCCGCCAGCGGGCGCTGCACCTCTGCTGTCATCAGCCCTCCTCATCACTGACTCTCCCGCTTCCACTTCTCCTTACCCTCCCTGCTATCAGTGTAGCACAATGGAGACTGCAAAGAGCATTCATAGTGCAGTGCCATTCCGTCACACTACTCGTACGGACGCCACGAACCCATTCCTCATCCTCTGTAGTCTCCAAAGACATCGCCCGTACCCTCACAACTCTTCCATCAGCTGTTCCCAGTCGGACCAGTGCCCACTGGGCACGCATCCCCGTTCCTGTGCCACATTCCCCGCCTGGCTTCGCTCACACCGCTCCGCTCACCCAATTACTCCTCCATCATGAGGCCGTACCGGTGCCGCGCCTTGCTCGTCACCGTGATCCGGTCTCCGGATTCGCCAGGCTTCCGCGCGATGAACCCTCGCCGCGCTTGTTCAGCGACCCAGACTTCGTCAAAGCCGTACCGCTCCGCTAATGCAGCAAACGCCTCAACCGAGAGCGCTCCTGCTTCCACCGCTTCCCGATAGAGCTCACGCCGCCGCACTTCATCCTCAGAGTCCGGTCGCAGCAGCAGGCGCTCAACCGGACACCCACCTGATCGCAGCGAATCGATGACCTCCGGAAGGTCACTCACTTGGACGTTTCGGTAAATCCAGCCGTAGGGATACACGACGATGTTTGGCCCCAAATCACAGAGATCGATCGAATCACAGGTATTCACCATGATCTCGGCATCCATCCCCACCCGCTTCAGTTCGAGCCGCAGTCGCGCCACAACCTGCTGCGCCCCCTTCTGCGTACAGTGGTTGGCTGTGCAGACCAACACGTGCGCCCGGCACCAGTACATGTGCACGTCCTTTCGACCTGCAACGCTCCATCAACCTGTGCTGTTGAACACAGTGGAGCGTCCTCCACGTCTCGGAAAAGTGTAAATCTCCTGCACCTGCCTGATCTCGCTCACCCCCGTGTTTCTCCTCTCTCCACTCCAGTACCCAGACTGCACTCGATTCTAGAGGGCTCTCAGCCTCGTTTCTCGATACCCACCTGCCCGATTCAGCCATCACCTGCACCACGTCCGCTCCCTACAACAGCGGGGCCGAAGCGCGGCGTCCTCGGCTTTCTCGACCCGAGCGCCAAACCACGGCAGCCTGATCCCGAGACGAGAAGCCACATTTCGTCCGGTATCCATGATCACACGCTGCTTTGTCTATACCCACGGGACAGTGATCGGCGTTCCAGGGAACTTTGATCGATAGAGACGACAGACAGGTGACGCTCTCCTCACAACCCACAACAAAGAACGCGAGCTGATCTAGTCCTTGCGAATCACACCGATCCACCATCAGGAGCACGCTCAACCGGTGTGTCGTCAAAACCGCTGGCACTGTCAGCCGTAGCGGTAATGGACTCCAAAACCACCCCGCGGATACGTCCAGGCGATATTCCGGAACTCGGAACAGACGATGCGGCAGGTGCCGCACTCTACACATCCTTCGTAGGAGAACTTAACTCGACCATCCGGAAGTGGTGTGTAGCACGCCGCCGGGCAGCAGACGATACATTGCTGGCGTTCGCACTGAAGGCAGAGATCAGGATCAATGATCCAGATGTGGGCACGCTCACGGTCGATGTGGTAGGGCGTCGTGGCAAGTTTACGCTCAAGCCCGGCGCGATCCTGAATGGGATCGATCACTCGTACCATCCCTCTTCCTCTCCGCTCATGCAGAGTCTCACCCAGCAAACAGGACTTCGTGCAACCTCATGCCCAAACTTCCCGCTGCCTTATACCACACCTGCTCGTCGATCGACGACTGAAACGCGCTCTTGACAGCACCGTCTCGTCAGGGCTTCCGCGATAAAGCGCATGAGCAGAGGATCACCACCAGCCCCCCTTGCACTACTCACAGGCGGCCGAATTGCACCACCTTAATCGTCCTCATGATCCGGGGGCGAAGGGCATCGAACAGACGAGTCTTATTCAGTCAGGCGAGGACGGGAGAACGGAAAGGCATCATAGTTCATCTCTTGGACGGCGTCCTTCCTCGGCCCTGCAAACCAGAGAACGGGAAAAATAACTAGGAGGAATCCCAGCTACTACCGCGTAAGATCTCGCTCACAGCCTCCTTCCAGCAACACTAGCACGTTCCCGGTGCTCACGGCTGCTCCACGTGAGCGCCGAACACTCGCGCAGATGCTCCACCAACACACATCCCACCCCGGTCACGCTGTCTCCAGCCTGGCGTGAGAAACACCGACTAGGGGAACACCCCTTGTTCTGAAACCGGTCGTCACTGCTCAGCCGCCTGATACCACATTACACTTGACGTCGCGCCCTCCCACAACACCTCGTCCAAGCGGTACACTCTGCGAACCGGGGCTTTCCCGCCCCAGCGGGTGAAAGGCGGCACGATCGATGTCCAATACGGTCACTCCTCCGGAACGGATCTGTATCTTTTGCGGTTCCCGCCTCGGCAACCGGCCGATCTATCGTTTACATGCCGAGCGACTCGCCCGGCTCCTCGCCGAGCGTGGCATCGGGGTTATTTATGGTGGCGGAAGCATTGGGCTGATGGGTGTCGTTGCCGACGCCGCGCTCGAAGCAGGTGGTGAGGTGATCGGTGTCATTCCCGAGGTCCTCATGGCCCGTGAATTCGCCCACCCGAACCTTACCCGCCTCCATATTGTCCGCACGATGCACGAGCGCAAGGCACTCATGTCAGATCTCGCCGATGGATTTGTCGCACTCCCCGGTGGCTTCGGCACGCTCGACGAACTCTTTGAGATTGTGACTTGGGCGCAGCTCGGTATCCATAGTAAACCAGTGGTGCTTCTCAACTCCGCCGACTACTATCGGCACTTACTTGCCAGTATTCGTCACGCGGTTGAAGAGGGTTTTATTGCACCAGAGCACGCTCGGCTACTCGTGGTGACAGACGACCCCGAAGAGGCAGTCGAAGCACTACTCACCTATCGCCCACCAATTGTCATCCCACGTTGGGTGGGACGCGAAGAGCGCTAGCCCTCCAGTCGCCGTAGCTGGAACCGCGCGGCGCCAAGCACCATCTCCGCATCGGTCCAGGCCCACAAGCGCGCCAGCACTGGACCCGGCCCGAGTCGCTCCAAGCGCTCGACGAGGAGAGAGTTTCGCTCAGCAGCGAGCCCAATGCGATGCGGACCAACTGCGAAGCGATACACCGGTACACCCAGTTCAAGATCGTGCACCAGCTGACCATCGCTCGCCGTTACTGCTCGCCACGCTTCAACCACTCGAGACAGTTCGGGTACCGCAATGAGGACCTCTGCCAGACCACGCGTTCCGTTCGCATGCTCAACCTGCCTCCCATGCGGCACACGTTCGCGGCGTGGTGTCACATCTTCGATGAGGAAAGGGGCAAGGCCGGTAAGCTCGTCCGCCGGCGTCGCCCCCTTCCAGGCGATCGTCGCTCCATCAGGCCGTCGCCGGCTTCCCTCATTGATCCGCAACTCGAGTCCGCGTGCACTGATTTGCTCCACATCACCCTCAAGGTCGTTACTCAGCAGGCAGAGGTCAACAATCCCTCCTCCCAGCTCAAGGTAGCGGTACCAGCGGTGCTCCGGCTTCGGCTCACGGAAAGCGATGAGCTCCAGGTACGACCCGTCCGCGAACCCGATCAGGGCATTGTGGGTACCCGTCGGATGCTCACCCCCACGAACGACAGTAAACCCAGCCTTCTCATAGACACTGATAGCTTCGTCTAGATCAGACACCAGCACGACGAGATGGTCGATCTGCAGCAGCACAAGTCAACTCCTCTCAGGAAACCAACTTCATCGCTGCTACCGAGTGTACTCAGCTCATCCCCAGCTCGCTCGAGCGGTCCTCAGCGAGCAGTGAGGCGAGCCGAAAACTCTGTACCCCCCTTGAGGCAGGCGGTGCGACACGCATGGACGCCTGCCTTTCCCTCGCTAAACACCGTCTCAGCAACCATGGGAACGCTGCCCGGTACCGCTGCCGTAGTAACTGGTCCTCATTGCGCAGGCGGCACAGGCACTGCCCCGAATTCTGGTGACACCCGAAAGGAGGGCGAACTGGACGCCCAGTGTTGGGTGGCAGAGAACGGTGCGCCAGCCATTCGCCGAAAGTCACGCACCACCCCTGTACTCCAGCCAGCACGCGCACTCGCCCATTCATGCTCCCACAGCCTTCGCCGCAGCTGGATCTGCCTCGACGCACCACGACCCGTGTGTCATTCCCCGCTGCCACGCTGCCCCATCTGATATTTGCTGCTCACCGTTCTGAAGCCTTCAACCACAGACCACTGCGCATCCCATTCCTTCCTGCCGGGCATCGAACGCTACCCCTTGCCGTTACAGGATAGACATCAGTAAACTGGCCGAAGCCGCGCCCGCGGCCCGCTTTTTCGAGGCCTCCGCGAGACGACCGACGGTTTCACGGCCGTCCCGCGGGAGCACTCGGGACCTAGCGATCGGGTGCCCTCCAGCCGTTGCAGTCGCAGTGCTACGGTCGCCCGCACGCGAAGGGTCAGGTGATGATTGCGAGCATCGTGTTTCTGAGTCTGCTCACCGCGAGTGCGCCGTTGGCTGTTCCATACCTCCGCCGTCGTTTTGGGTATCTCGTCGCAACTGTTTCCCTCGCGGTCTTCGCCTGGTTTCTCACACAACTCCCCGAGGTAGCCGAGGGATCGGTACGGAGTGAAGAGATCCCGTGGCTCCCAACGCTTGGGAGCACCCTGAAGTTCCAGCTCGACGGGCTCGCCCTGGTTTTTGCGCTTCTCATCACCGGCATCGGAGCGCTTGTCGCTCTTTACACCGTTGGCTACCTGGAAGACCATCCTCGTCTTGGGCGCTTCTGGACTGCACTGCTCTTGTTCGAGACAGCAATGCTCGGGCTGGTCCTTGCCGATGATGTCATCCTTTTCTTTATCTTCTGGGAGCTCACCAGTGTCAGTTCATTTTTCCTAATCGGATTCGCCGATGAACGGCCACGTGCACGTGCCAACGCACAACAGGCCCTCATTGTGACCGGTGCAGGCGGGCTTGCACTTCTTGTTGGACTCCTCTTACTCGTCCAAGAACGAGGCAGTTTCAGTTTGCAGGAACTTCTCGCTGCCGGTCCTCTCACCGCCGCGAACATGCTCGGTACAGCTGCTTTACTGCTGATACTCTTTGGCGCAGCCACCAAGTCTGCTCAGTTCCCGTTTCATTTTTGGCTACCTAATGCGATGGAAGCACCGACGCCGGTCAGTGCCTATCTGCACTCGGCAACGATGGTCAAGGCAGGCGTCTACCTCCTCGCGCGAGTCGCACCTGTCTTCCGGGACCATCCCTGGTGGCAGCCAACTCTCCTCGCACTGGGGATAACGACCGCACTTGTTGGAGTGCTGCTCGCTATACCGCAGCGTGACCTGAAGCGCCTCCTGGCCTACAGCACTATCAGTGCTCTCGGCACGCTTGTGTTCCTACTCGGCTTCGGTACGACAGGGTATAAAGCGTTTAGTCTCTTCCTCATCGCGCATGCATTGTATAAGGGTGGCGCCTTCCTTGTCGCTGGAGCATTTGAGCATAGTACAGGATACCGGACACTCGATATACTTGGCGGGCTCTGGAAAAAGGCACCAGCATTTGCAGCCATCACCGGACTTGTGGTGCTGGCCGCTGCTGGCATTCCCCCAACAGTTGGCTTTGTCGCCAAGGAGACTATCCTGGAGCTTGGCCTGGAAAGCATACCTTGGTGGCTATTCCTGCTGCTCTTCCTGGTGTCCATCGGGCAGACTGCTGTTGCCTGGCTTCTCTTGCGTCCGCTTCTGGCAAGGCCGATCCAGTCTGTCCATCTCCACTCAGCACACTGGTCCCTGCTCACCGCTCCTTTTCTCCTCGGCCTCGTCGCGCTGATGAGCGGGGTTTTGCTCCCACTGCTCCAGCCGCTTGTTTCAGCAACGGTTGCAACTCTCCAGGGATCAGCCCCAACTCCAGTAAAGCTTGTTCTCTGGCATGGATTCACAGCCGCATTCGCTGTGAGCCTCGTGATCCTTGTGAGTGCAGGAGGGTTCGCACTCATCTGGCCACAGCTCGCACGTATCGGTGACCGACTCGCGGTTACAGAACCGTTCTCCGAGGAGGAACCACGGGGTCTTGCGCGCCTCGGCAGCGAGCGTGCCTACCGTGATCTCATGACGGGCCTTATGAGCCTCTCCTCTCTACAAACCCGCTTGCTCCAGAACGGCTATTTGCGCGTCTATGTCACGACCATCATCGCAACCGTGCTTGTGTTGATCACAGCTAGCCTAATACGCGCTGGATTGGGCTGGGCCATGACGCTGCCACCATGGACACCCATTGACCTTGTGGATGGCATTCTCATGGTGATCATCCTGGTGAGTAGCATGGTTGCAGTGAGAGCGACCGAGCGCCTGGCTGCCATTGCGGCACTGGGAGCCCTCGGATTCAGCCTGGCTCTGCTTTACGCACGCTATGGAGCGCCCGATCTTGCTATCACTCAGGTTTTAGTCGACACCCTGACCGTTGTTCTCCTGGTATTCGCTTTCTATCGCCTACCGCGTTATGCACGCCTCTCATCGACCCCAGCACGGATCCGTGATGCGTTCGTGGCCACTGCTTTTGGTACCATGATGGGTCTTTTTGCTCTGGCAGTTCATCTCTTTCGCTACCCGGAACGGATCTCGACCTTCTTCGCTGAACAGGCCTTTCCTGCAGCCCATGGCCGCAATGTAGTCAACGTGATCCTTGTCGACTTCCGCGCCCTGGATACGCTTGGGGAGATCACCGTCCTTGGTCTGGCCGCACTGGGAGTAGCCGCTCTCTTGGCTGTTGGGAAAGGAACACGGGGACGATGAGCACACTTCCGTCTCTCATCTTACGGACCGCCGTTCGTTGGATCTCTCCACTGCTCTTGTTGTTTAGCCTGTTTCTGTTACTACGCGGACATCACGAGCCGGGAGGGGGTTTTTCTGGTGGGCTTGTTGCTGCCACCGGCTTTGCACTACTGACGTTTGGGTTTAGTCTCGAGACTGCGCGTCGCGTGCTCCGGGTGGCACCAACAACACTCGTCGCGGTCGGCATTGCCGTGGCGCTGGCAAGTGGTGCCGGTGCCTTTTTGCTTCGTAGCCCTTTCCTTACCGGTATTTGGTTCAAACTCCCGTTAACATCGACGATGGTTATCGAACTGGGCACTCCCCTCCTCTTTGATGTCGGTGTCTATCTTACTGTGATTGGTGCGACGCTAACTATGCTCTTCAGTTTCGCGGAGGAATGACGATGGAAGTGCTATTTGCCATTATGGTGGGAACACTATATGGCTGTGCCCTTTATCTTCTTCTGCGGAGGAGCATTGTCAAGCTCACGGTTGGCCTCATTCTCATCGGAAATGGTGCTAACCTCCTCCTCTTCAGCGCCGGCGGGCTGGTACGCGGCCGTCCGCCACTCGTGCTCGAGGGCACTTCTACTGTCCCCGCACCGTATGCAGACCCACTCCCACAAGCGCTCATTCTCACCGCTATCGTCATTAGCTTTGGTGTCCTGGTCTTCGCGGTTGCACTCATTTACCAGACGTACCGTGCTTTAGCTACCGACGACCTTGATGATCTCACGACGACAGATCGGCTCGGAGAGGTTTCAGAAACCGCACACCAGCCAGTCGTCCCCGTCGGCACCTCACTCTCCTCGGACCAGGGGAGCTAGCGATGGATCTGTTGCTCACTCTGCCCATCCTCATCCCACTGACCTGGAGTCTCGTGCTCTACCCCGTCAGACGGCGCCGAGCACTGAGTCACGCCATCGCCATCACTGGTGCAACCCTCCTCCTCGGCGCTACTGCACTCCTTCTCGTCTTCTTGGTCAGCGGCAAGGGTATCGAAGTTGTTACCATTGGGAGCTGGCCTCCCCCCTACGGGATTGTCCTGGTTGCCGATCTTTTGAGCGCAGCGATGCTTCTGGTCTGCGCTCTGGTCTCTTGGGCCGCCGTCGTCTACTCGACCGATTGGATCGATCCCGGACGGGAGCAAGCAGGATACTATTCGTTAGTCTTCGCGCTTCTCCTTGGTGTTAATGGCGCCTTTCTCACTGGTGATCTCTTCAACCTGTATGTCTGGTTTGAAGTGATGCTGATGGCCTCCTTTGTCCTACTCGTGCTCGGAGTTGAGCGGGGGCAAGTCGAGGGTGGAATCAAATATGTCTCCCTGAATCTCCTTGCGTCAACGTTCTTTCTCAGTGCTACTGGCATCCTCTACGGCATCGCCGGAACACTCAATTTCGCCGACTTGAGTCGCGTGCTGGAATCAGTTGATCCGCACATCCTCAACGTGGTTGCCGCCTTGTTCGGAATTGCTTTTGGCATCAAGGCCGGGGTCTTCCCACTCTTTTTCTGGCTGCCAGCCTCCTATCACACCCCACCTGTGCCCGTTTCAGCTCTCTTTGCGGGGCTCCTCACAAAAGTTGGTGTCTATGCCCTCATTCGCGTTTTCACCCTCCTCTTTGTCCATGACCCAGGTTGGACCCACCGAATCCTGCTCGCCTGCGCTGCCCTGACGATGCTCACTGGCGTATTGGGAGCGCTTGCCCAACATGATGTACGCCGCATTTTGTCATTTCACATCATCAGTCAGATTGGCTACATGATCTTCGGTCTTGCGCTCCTGACACCACTTGGCTTGGCAAGCAGTGTCTTCTATCTCATCCACCATATTGTTGTCAAGACCAATCTCTTCTTCATCGGTGGTCTCCTGGAACGCCGGTTCGGCACCGGTTTGCTGGATCGAGTTGGTGGACTCTTTCGCACTCAGGCTTGGCTGGGTGTGTTGTTCCTCATCCCTGCATTCTCCCTTGCCGGCATCCCACCACTCTCTGGGTTCGTGGCAAAACTCCTTGTCATCCGAGCAGGACTTGCCGCCCACGCCTATCTCGCGACGACTATCGCCGTCGTCGTGGGACTCTTGACCCTTCTCTCAATGCTGAAGATTTGGAATGAGGCCTTCTGGAAAGCACCACCAGTTCCTGCCGTGGTCAACGAACGTCCTGGACCATACAGCGTACAGGTCCTGTTGCCAATCTTTGTGCTGGCCAGCGTCACCGTCTTTCTTGGTCTTGCTGGGGAACCAATCCTGGCAGTCGCCCAGCGCGCCGCCGAGCAACTTCTTGATCGTCACGGATATCAAGCCGCGGTGTTCAGTATCGTAGCAGAGTCTGTCGGCACGGGAGGTTGACCATGTCCAGCTTCCTCCTCAACGTCCTCCTCGCCCTGATTTGGACGATGGCCGTGGGTAGGTTTACCTTGCAGCAACTTGTCCTGGGTTTTCTCCTCGGCTTCCTCGTCGTGGCGATCGTTGAGCCACTGCAAGGAACCTCAAGATACACTCGGCGTGTTACCCGTGGTCTCCGTTTCGCGGCATTTTTCCTGAAAGAACTTGTCCTAAGCAACCTCCGCATCGCATATGATGTCATTACACCACGCCTTCACGCGCGTCCGCAGATCGTCGCCGTGCCACTTGATGCCCAAACTGAGAGTGAAATCACACTGCTCGCAAACTTTCTGACCCTCACTCCAGGAACTCTCTCGCTTGACCTCTCCAGCGATAAGCGTGTGCTTTACGTTCACGCTATGTACGCGGAGAATCCGGAGCAGGCCATCAACCAGATCAAGCAGGGAATGGAAATGCGCCTCCTGGAGGTCCTGCGATGACCGAGCGCCTCGTCGGCCTTCCAGCCACATCACTGCCACTAACCGCCGCCATGGTTATTCTCGTTGGCGCACTGCTCCTCGCTCTCATCCGAATTGTGCGTGGACCAACAATTCCCGACCGAGTGATTGCACTTGACCTGATGGCGTCGCTGGTCGTCGGGCTGCTCTTGCTCCTCGGCGCAGTTCTGGACCTCCTCGCGATCGTTGACATCGCGATCGTGCTTGCTCTGATCGCCTTTCTCAGCACTGTGGCCTTTGCTTCACTGATCGAACGGAGGACACGGGAATGATCGTATTCGTCACCGGGCTCCTCGCCTTGAGCGGCGCACTTCTGATGCTGATCGCTGCCGTGGGTCTTCTCCGGATGCCGGACTTCTACACGCGCATGCAAGCTGCGGCCAAGGCCGGCACACTAGGCATCCTCCTTATCGTCGCTGCTACGGGAATCACCCTCGGAAGCGTCTCCGCATTGCTGCACGCCTTCCTTGCAAGCCTCTTTTTCGTGTTGACAACACCCGTCGCCGCCCATCTCCTCGGGCGCGCCGCCTACCTTTCTGGGGTTCGCCCGTGGGTCCTCCAAGACGAACTTGCAGGGCGTTACCACACGCAGACACATGAACTTGGCAGTGGCCGCGCCCCAACAGCCTCCCTGCCGGGCATCGATCAAGCCGAGCAGGCCTCCTCCTAGGCGCCGCTGTGCGCTACCGTTTCCCCGTGGCTGCCTTCTGTGCTGCTTCTCCCGCCTGCTGCTTCCGCTCCTTACGGGCAGCCCGCCACCGCAACATCGCCACAGCATCTTCGGGGGTAAGCGGCACACGCCCCTCCTTCGTTTGCCGGTATTTAAACGGATACCGGTGAGGCACACTGTGCTTCGGTTGCTTGAGCCGTTGGTTCACTCGCTTTACTGCCTTCCGGCGAAGTTTCTTGACCATCGATTCGACCGACATCGGTTCTCCCTCCCGTTACCTCACTTCACGGCGCAAGAGGGCGCCGTGGTACGAACAGGTTTAACGTCTCGACTTCTTCGTCACCACTGACGTACGCCCCATGCGGGACATTGGAAGCAATCACGACCACATCGCCTGGCTTGCAAATCACCTCCGAGTCATCCAGCCGCAGCACGAGCTGCCCGCGCAGCACGACGGTGACCTGCTCTTCGGGGTGTGCGTGCATCGGAAAGACTGCCCCCGGAGCATAGCGATAGCGTACCAGCGTCTGCCGTTCGCCGTGCACGGTTTGGCGTATGACACCCGGTTGCGGATACTCCGGTTCGATAGCTTCCCAGCGATACAGTGTGACTGCTGGCCGGTCTCTCATCGCTCCACCTGCTTCCCCGTTAGTCAAGTGGCGGAAGCCCAAGTCCACAACGCTCACGCACGACCGCCATCTTGGCTGCGGCCAACTCGCGTGCTTTGGCCGCACCCTCCTGAAGCGTTCGGATGACGATCGCCGGACTTGCGATGAGCTCCTCCAGCCGTTCCTGGAGGGGTGCCAGCGCCACAATGATCACCTCGGCCAAATCCTGTTTGAACTGGCCATACCCTTTGCCTGCATACCGCTCCTCAAGCTCGGGAATCGAAATCCCGGAGAGCAGCGAGTAGATCGTCAACAGATTCGAGATCGCCGGCTTATGCTCCTCATCGTAGCGAATCACCGTCTCTGAGTCGGTCACCGCCTTGCGGATCTTCCGCCGAATCACATCAGGCGGATCGCGTAACTCGATCCGGCTATCTGGATCAGGATCGCTCTTGCTCATCTTTTTCAGCGGATCAGTCAGCGACATGATCCGTGCCCCAGCGGGCTTGATGTCTGCTTCCGGTACCACGAACGTCTCGCCAAAGGTGTGGTTGAAACGTATCGCCACATCGCGCGTCAATTCAATGTGCTGTTTCTGGTCTTCCCCAACCGGCACAACCGCCGCGTCGTAAAGCAGGATGTCGGCTGCCTGCAGAACTGGATAGAAGAACAGGCCTGCGCCAACGCGTTCCTGCCCCTTGGACTTTTCCTTGAACTGGGTCATACGCCGAAGCTCGCCAAACGTCGCCAGCGTTCCCAAGATCCAGCAGAGTTCTGCGTGTTCCCGCACATCAGACTGTACAAACAAGATCGAACGTTCCGGATCGAGCCCCGCAGCAAGCAACACACTCGCCACTTCGAGCGTCCGCTGGCGAAGCTCCTTCGGGTCATACGGTACTGTCATCGCGTGGAGATCAACAATGCTGAAGATATTGTCGTACTGATCCTGTTGGAGCACCCAGTTCCGGATCGCCCCGAGATAGTTCCCCAGGTGAATGCCACCAGTCGGCTGGATTCCCGAGAACGCACGCGGCTTGCCCGCCATCCTCGCTCCTCCCATATTCCGACCCACGAGGATACCATGAGAACGAGAATGCGATCGCCACGGCCGTCCTGATCGGAAACACTGGCGCTGGCTGGACTCCTACTGGGACGTCGCAATCGGCGTGTCCGTCTCTACCAGACTCCGTCCACCGTCACCGCGGCCGCTTTCGGGATTCCAGCCTTCTCGCCATTCAGCGCTTTCCCCCCGGCGTTGAGCGCGCACCCCCGGTATTCGTGTTGCCAAGACATTGGTGCGATCATCTTGCCACACAACACGGGTGACGGCTGAGCACCTACGAGATACCGAGAGATACGTCACCCTAACGAACTGTCCCCGCTCCACGTACCTGAACGTGCACCACGTACCGCGCCAGTACCGCCCCTCGGGAAGTGCAGCACCTCGGCGAGGCACACTAGATTCTGCCTCCCTCTCACCATGGAGGTGGTCTGCACCAGGCTCCAATGCTGTATCCGCGTGAAGCCAGCGGTGTGCGGTTCCTCACATTCCCTACAAGACCGACCACACATTTGGGGCGCCGGTCGCACCCTGCCTCCTTCTCCTTGGTGAGCGGTACAGGATTCCCAAACAGTGGTCTGAGAAGCGAAAACCCTGAGACTGGGGAAACCGACGAGACTAGCTCGTGGTCAGCCAGTTGCCATGCCTCTCGCGGCTGCGTCGCCAGGACACTCGCCAAACTGCGCACCGTAAACTCAGCGCTCCTCCCCGGCGAACCTTCGGCGGAGCTCATCCGGCACGGGTACCGGCCTCATGGTTCGTGCATCGACGAAAACCTGCACCAGATGCCCGATGACTGCTGGCTCCTCCTCACCGTCCTTGACCAGAGCGAAGTCCAGCCGGAGCGATGACCGCCCGATCTTACTCACCCAGAGTCGGCAGATACCACGGTCGTGGACCCAGAGCGGTTTCCGGTAGTCAGCCTCAACATGGACACGTGGGTTGACTACGCCAAGCTCGCGCATCGTCTGTAGCGTATACCCAAGTTCTCGGTACAAGGCATACTCGGCCTGCATGACGTAGCGGAAAACGTTTGGGTAGAAGACGAGCGCTGCCGGATCCGCATCGCCCCAGTAGACCACAAATGGGACTTCCACCTGCCGCACAGGTGCTCCTGCTCCTCTCTCCTCATACCTATTCTCCCCTTCAGCTCACCGCATTACTGGCTCCAGCACCTCCTCACTCCTTGGAGACCGCTCGCTCCGTCGCATGAGCAGGGCAGCCGGCAAAGCCAAGACGATTAACGTCACTCCTGCCACGGCAAAGGGGAGCCACTGACCGTACGCATAGAGGACGGAGCTTCCAAGTGCACTCAAGGCTGCCCCAAAGATACCAGCCGTGGTATAGGCACCCTGCACACGTCCCTGGTATTGTGGCCCGGCAATCGTCGACAGATAGGCATCGACTGATGGAGTCAAGAGTCCCGCGATCGCCCCCTCTACCGCACCGAGTGCCAGCAGCGCCGGCACCGAAGGGATACCGTACCCGACGATCACGACCCCTAGGAACAACGCCAACATGGTCACCCGACGCCAGCGCGGCTGATGGTTCGCCAGCCGCGCCCCGACCGGCAGTGTCAAGATGTTGGCAACCGAGAAGGTCGTGTAGCTGATCCCCAGCATGAAGTCGCTGGCACCCAGCTCCTTCAAGTAGATACTCCAGATTCCGCTAAAGATTCCCACTGGTACCTCAAAAGCGAAGGCGAGCAGCATCGCGGCAACCAAGGCTCCACCCAAGACGGCCCGGAACGATCCCCTTTCGGAGTGCGCTGAGACACCCACTCCAGCACCAAAGCGTCGGAACGCCAAGAACACCGGAACTGCGAGAAGCATTTCGCCAAGTCCGCTAAGGAGCAAGAGCGGAGTTTTGCCAACAAAAGTCGCTAGTAGCCCACCAAGTGCTGGGCCAAGTAACCAACCAACGTTGAGCATGCCCCAGAAGGCAGCAAACGCTTCGCCCCGCCGCGGTACCGGTGTGATGTCGGCAAGCAGTGCCCGCATGGCTGGATACACCAGGGAGAGGCCCACTCCCTGTAACACGCGCAGGACGATAAACGCCTCCGCTGTCTCTGCCCAGATGAACGCTGCTGTTGCTAACCCCTCGATGAGTAGCCCAGCAACGACCGGTCTCACCCGTCCAACCCGATCGGCAAGGACACCAGCCGGGAAAAAGAAGACCAACTGAGCGAGCATGAAGGCTGCGGCCATTAGCCCGACTGTCCCATACGATGCTCCGCGCTCCCGTGCGACGAGTGCGATGAACGGCACCACCAAGCCGGTGATCAATCCGGCCAGCAACGTCAAACCAAGTACGACGCGGAGGATCGGCTGCTGGAGCACCCACGGACGAGGAATCAGCTGTCGCATCGCATGACACCCCCGGGGCAGCTCAACTGATGTGCGGTGCTATCCGCGAGCGCTCAGACCACAGTGTCGGTTGCCGGAGAACGGGAAAGCGTAACGTGACCAGGCCGATTGCCAGCATCGCAAGTACGGTTAACATGCTCACCGCCAACGGTGCACCCCAGGCATCAGCCAGGGCCCCAGCCGGCAATATCCCGATGGGCAGCAGCCCCCAGGTCAAGAGGTAGACACTCAGGACACGCCCACGGACCGTGTCCTCCACCGCCAGCTGGAGCAATGTATTCGTGGCTGCCATGTACACAGCACCCGTCACACCAGCCACCAGG
This sequence comes from uncultured Thermomicrobium sp., assembly GCA_938028665.1. Taxonomy (GTDB): domain Bacteria; phylum Chloroflexota; class Chloroflexia; order Thermomicrobiales; family Thermomicrobiaceae; genus Thermomicrobium. The sequence continues at coordinate 41,581 of CALIMB010000012.1, forward strand.
AGACAGATCCCCGCTAACCAGACAACCGGTGCATGGGCAAACGCAAAGACCGCAGCTGCAAAGAGTGAGACACTCACGACAAGAACACGCGGTGACTCCCCATAGCGCCGACGAGCCGCCACAACGATCGAGCCCAAGACTGCCCCAAGCCCGTTCAGGGCCATCAAGATACCAAGACCGGTTGCCCCCAACCCAAGCTCGTCCCTGGCAAAAACTGGGAGGAAGTTCATGTATGGGAAGATGAGCAGTGTCGGGAGCGCTGCCAGCGCCATGAGCGCCAGCAGTTGCTCGCGTCGCCAGACCGTCTCCATCCCCTCAAGGAATGCTCGCCAGAACGGCCCGCCAGCAGTGGCTGGCGGGATGCGCGGCAGCCGCACTGTGATCACAGCCGAGAGCAGCTGGAACAGCGCACAGACCGCAAAGGCTCCAGTGAGACCAATGGCCCCAACCAGCGGCCCAGCTAACGCTGGGCCGACAATACGCGGCGCATTCTGTGCCATGGCGGTTAACGCTACTGCATTGGCCAGTGCTTCGCGCCCGACAAGGTTCGCCACCAACGCGCTGCGCGTCCCGAAGATAAACGCCATACCCGCACCCGAAAGAAATGAGGCTACGAGGAGCTCCCACGGCTGCAGCCGATCAAGCCAGAGCAACGCCACCAAAAGAAGCGTCACCATGGCCACAACCACTTGCGCTGTCAGCAACACCAGACGACGATCAATTCGGTCGATCACCACTCCGGCCGGGAGACTCACCAAGAGCATCGGGATCCCGTGTAAGAACCCAGTCAGCCCAACAAAAAACGGGGAATCGGTCAGGACGAGCGCCAACCATCCGGAGAGCAACGACCACATCCAGAACGCCGCATTGGTCGCGAGCGTCGTTCCGAACAATAGCCTGAACGCTGGATAGGCTTGCAACGAGTAGAGTGCTCCATCGCGGCCGCCGCGCCGCCGTTCGAGGGACTCTTCCACCATCACGCCCCCCACACGCACCCGATCCTACCATGCCGATGCGCACAAGGAACGCCTGTTCCTCCTTTGTATCAGCAAGGGCTTCACCAGGTCCCCTTTTCTGGGCTACAGCGCCCAATCGACAGAGCCTCGCACGCTGCTGCTACCACACCGTGCTCACGCCCGGCTCAATGGTCCCCTGACCCATGTCACACGCATCGGGAAAAACATCACACCATGCAATGCGTACGCGCGTTAGAATGAGCCGAGGTTCGAAGCTTCGGAACCGTCCATGGCGAGGAAAAGGTGAGGAGCATGCCGATGGGCACCATCGAGAAGTATCGGGAGTATGTCTGTACCAGCTTCGTCGCTGCCATTGAGCCGATTACGATAGAGCGCGCCAGCAGCGCAACCGTCATCGACGTGAATGGCCGCGAGTATATCGACTGTTTCGCTGGGATCGCCGTCACAAACGCTGGGCACTGCCATCCCAAGGTAATCGCCGCAGCCAAAGCACAGGCGGACAAACTGGTCCATGCCGCAAGTTACGTCTATCATGTCCCGGTCGTGGCCGATCTTGCTGAACGCCTGGCCCAGATTACTCCCGGCGCGCTCAAGAAGACGTTCTTCGGGAACAGTGGCGCTGAGGGGATCGAGACAGCTCTCCGCATGGCTAAAGCGTATACGGGCCGCAACGAGTTCATTGCGCTGACACACTCATTTCACGGCCGCACCGTCGGCACACTCTCGGTCACTGGCAACATGCAGCGGAAGAAGCGCGGTGGACCCTACCTCCCGGGCATTGCCTTTGCACCGGCACCGTATCTCTATCGGAACCCCTTCGGCACCGACGACCCTGAAGTCCTCGCCCAGCGCTGCGCCGAGATGGTTGAGTGGGCCATCAAGTATCAAACCTCCGGCAACGTGGCTGCCTTCATCGCCGAACCGGTCATGGGTGAAGGTGGCATCATCGTCCCGCCTGCCAAGTACTTCCGCTATGTCAAAGAGATCCTTGACCAGTACGGTATCCTGTTCATTGCCGACGAAGTACAGAGCGGGTTTGGGCGCACAGGGAAGCTCTTTGCCATTGAACACTATGGCATCGAACCCGACATCATGGTGATGGCCAAAGGCATCGCTGATGGTTTCCCTCTCTCGGCATGCATCGCCCGCGCCGAGATCGCTGACTCCTTCCAACCTGGCGAACACCTGTCCACCTTCGGCGGTAACCCGGTCTCCTGTGCCGCTGCCCTGGCCAACATCGAAGTGATGCAAGAGGAAGACCTGCCCGGCCAAGCTGCCCGCAAGGGCGAGTACGTCCTTGCCCAGCTGCGTGAGCTTGCTTCAGAGCATCCGCTGATTGGCGACGTACGCGGACTCGGTCTCATGATCGGCGTGGAACTCGTGACGGACCACCGCACGAAGCAGCCGGCAGCCAAGCAGGCAGCTGCATTGCGCGCCTACTGCCGCGAGCATGGCGTCCTCATCGGCGTGGGGGGTCAGGAAGGCAATGTCGTGCGTCTCCAGCCACCACTGACGATCACCTGGGAGCAACTCGATCGGGCACTTGCTGTCTTCGCCGAGGGATTGCGAGCGGTGTCCTGAGACACTGACCAATCGCGGGCCGCACGACACCATTACCACAAAAACTGGAGACTTTGCTGGCACGCGCGCCGCGGGGTGCCAAGAGCTACGCCGTGACGCCCAGGCTGACCAGCAGGCACTCTGCCATCCGCAGTACGTGCCTCGGCCTGCTCGTCACCAGGGTGTTGACGGTACCGCACCAAGACACTACGGTCGAGAAAGGACTACCCCCTCGACCGCTCCTTACGCTGCCGTAGCGGCTTGGGCTCCCTAGGCACCCGCGGCGCTTCCTGTTCCCTGCTCGTACCGCTTATAACCAGCCAGTTGAGAACCTGCATGACGCTTCTCAATCCAGCGTCACCTACTCGATCACCTCTGGAAACCTACCTACACATCCACAAAGCTACCGCGTGAACCGAACAATGCTTGTATCACGACTGCGAACACTAGCAGCAGTAAGTCGGAAGCACCGAGATGCTGAGAAACTCGCTCAGGATTGTCCTGCTCATCAGATCTTATCCCTATGGTCATCCGCTCATCAGAACGAACACTCAGCGTGGCGCTCTGCAGGCTGCAAGCAGCTTCCCGCCTTGCGGAACTGGAGCTGGTAGACTTGCAGTACCAGCCAGCAATAATTACCCATCCCGCACGAAAGGAGTTCATCATGCCGGCACGAGCGCTGAACCACGTCAGTATCGTTGCCAAGAATCTTGAGGAGTCTGTGCGCTTCTACGAGGAAATGTTCGGTCTCATGCGTCTCCCTACCCCGAACTTCGGTCACCCTACCCAATGGCTGCGTGTCGGTGATCTCCAGCTTCACATCTTCGAACGACCGGAAGAAGCGCGTCGCTACGCACATTTCGCGCTGACCGTAGACGACCTCGCGGCCATCTACGAAAAGGGACGCGAGCGCGGTTGCCTCGATAGCGACACCTTTGGTCACTGGCTGGTGGAGCTACCAAACGGGAACGTCCAGCTCTACCTTCGCGATCCCGCCGGAAATTTGATAGAGCTTGACTTCCCAAATGTGGAGCTCCTGCCACTTGAGCTCCGTGCCCAGTGCGTCCGCCTCGCTGACCGTTACCCTCAGAGCGACTGGAATCGCCAAGCGACACTCTTTCTTGAACCGCTGCCGACGCCATCCGCCGAGTAGCCGGGTAGACCGATGCGTCTACCCGACCAGATGTGCTCGTCACCGCTCGTTGCAAACACTACTCGGGCGCGGTGGCGCGGGCCAGGCGCTTGCGTCGCTCGCCTCATCCCACAGCTGTCCCCACAAATCACTACGGAAACTCCTTACCGCACCTCACACCTCGGCCCAGCCAAAGCTCCGTTCCACCGCTTTCTTCCAGCCTGCATAGAGCGCTTCGCGTTGCTCGGCCGACATTTGGGGAATCCAGCGTCTTGCTTCGCGCCAGCAATGAGCAATTTCCTCCTGGCTCTCCCAATACCCCACCGCGAGTCCAGCCGCGAACGCTGCACCCAGCGACGTCGTCTCGCTGACCAGAGGACAAACGATCGGAACGCCTAACAGATCAGCCTGGAACTGCATCAGGAACTCGTTGCGCACCATCCCACCATCCACACGAAGCTCAGTAAGCGGGAGGCCAGAGTCGGTTACCATCGCATCGACGACATCCCGCGTCTGGTACGCTGTTGCCTCAAGAACTGCCCGAGCCAGATGTCCACGGTGGACAAAGCGTGTCAACCCCACAATGACACCACGAGCATCCAAACGCCAGTATGGAGCGAATGCCCCGGAAAAGAAGGGGACAAAGTAGACGCCACCATTGTTTTCGACAGAACAAGCCAGCTCCTCTACTTCAGCCGACTCCCGGATCAGTCCTAAGTTGTCGCGCAACCACTGCACCAGAGCGCCAGCAATGGCAATTGAGCCTTCAAGGGCATAGATACAGGGGCCATTGCCAAGACGGTATGCCACCGTCGTTAGCAGTCCAGTCTTGGAAAAGATCGGCTCGGTCCCTGTATTCAGAAGCAGAAAGCAACCAGTTCCGTAGGTATTCTTGGCTATTCCCGGTTGCAATCCGGCCTGCCCCACGAGCGCTGCCTGTTGATCACCAAGGTCACCGCAGACAGGAACGACTGCACCAACTGGACCATCACTGGTCGTGAAGCCATAAGCCATCGGCTCTGAACTGGAGCGAATCGCCGGCAACATCTGGCGCGGGATTCGCAGAAGCTGGAGAAGTTCATCATCCCAGTCGAGCGTGCGCAGGTTCACGAGCATCGTACGACTGGCATTCGTCACATCGGTGACGTGCACCCCTCCTTTGGGCCCGCCGGTCAGCCACCAGATCAGCCAAGTGTCTATCGTGCCGAAGAGTGCCTCTCCCCGCTCCGCATCAACTCGAAGCTCAGGAATGTGGTCGAGAAGCCAGCGGAGCTTGGGCCCCGAGAAATAGGTACTGATGGGCAACCCGGTTCGCTGCCGAAAGAGTAGGCCGTACCCTTCCCGCTCCAGCTGCGTGCAGATCTGATCGGTACGTGTGTCCTGCCACACAAGCGCATTGGCATACGGCTGGCCGGTTCGGCGATTCCAAACGACGGTTGTCTCGCGCTGGTTGGTTATCCCAATGGCAGCAATCGCACTTCCCGGCATATCAGCCCGTGCCAGTGCTTCCTGCACAACTTCCTGCGTCCGCTGCCAGATCTCCAGCGGGTCATGTTCAACCCACCCTGGCTGCGGATAGATCTGCCGATGTTCACGCTGACTCATGCCAATCACGTGACCTTCACGGTCAAAGATCATTGCCCGGGTACTCGTCGTTCCCTGATCGATGGCGAGGACGAAACGGCTCATTGTCTCCCCCTTCCCGTTTGTCTCCACCCCGGAATTGACGCGCTTGTATGCCAAGCGGACACCGCCGCTCTAAGCTCTCCGGTACCACCCAGCACTCTGCTACGTTGCCTATCCTTCAGTACGGCAGAAACACCCTCATCACGATGAAAACCCTGCCGCACGCACTCTTCACCCTCATGGCGAGTGCGAATGCTCCTCCTCTCAGATCACCGTTTGCAATGTCCCTATTCCGTGCACGCTCGCACAGAGTGCTAGAACACGCTGTCGATAACGCTCGAGCTGGCAGGCAAGCTCATCTGGTCCCCAGCCAAGCTCACGCGCCATCAGCTCACCAACCGCCGAGAGGGCTCCAAGCCCATGCCGCCAATCGGCAAACAGCACCCACGTGCGCCGCTCCAACACGTCTTCAATCCGCTGCGCAAACTCATTCCGGCATGCATATACGACCTCAGCCAGAAGGTATGGCAACCCGGGAACAATCGGCGAGATCAGCTGTTTCTCCTCTGCTGCCAACTCCAGCACGGAGCGTGCATCAGTACCATACGCACGCAAAAGCCACGGTACGCTCTCCTCGACACCCAGCTGCTGTGCCCTCGAAACGATCATCGGCACCGTTTGCTCCAGCCCCTCGCGGCCAGCCAGCGGCAATTGCGCCGTCACATGGCACACCCGCTGCCCAAGCCGCCGTTGAATTCGATCAACTGTCTCCTCGGCCATCCGACGATAGGTGGTCAGCTTGCCACCGAGAATTGAGATCATCCCACTTTCATGCTCGATGAGTTCGTGCGAGCGCGAAAGTCGCGCTGCCACCTCAGCACTGCCACGCCGGATGAGCGGCCGGTAGCCCGCGTAGGCACTGATCACATCGACCCGTGACAGCCCTACGTCGAGATACTGGTTCGCATGGTCGAGGAGAAAGGTCACGTCAGCCTCGTCTGCTCGGGGATCATCGAGCGGCCCAGTACCGGTGTCGGTCGTTCCCAGAATCGCACGTCCCTCGTAGGGTATGACAAACAACAGCCGCCCGTCACTCGTCTCCGGAATCACGACCGCGGCTTGCCTCACTCCCACTCGCTCCTGCGGCAGAACCAGGTGTACTCCCTTACTCGGAACGATGTGGACTTTCGGCATGCCCAGCGCCAACCGTTCCAGTTCCTCTCCCCAGATCCCCGTCGCATTGACAAAAACCCGTGCCTGAACCATGAACTCTTCGCCGGTCAATTGGTCCCGCACCGCAGCCGCCCGCAGAAGACCACCACTTCGCTCAAAGCCAACAACCGCACAATAGTTTGCGATCACTGCTCCATACTGACGGGCCGACATGAGGACGTTCATCACCAAACGCGTATCATTCGTCCGCGCGTCAAAATAGCCAAAGGCCCCCAAGAGACCGTCCGTTCGCAGTGCCGGCACGCTGTCACTCACCGTCGTGAGACTCAGCCGACGGTGTCGCCCAATGTTTCGTCGACCCGCCAAAAGATCATAGGTATGCAGACCAAGCTCTAGGTATGCAAGGAGTAGTGGTCCAGCCGGAGGAACATGCCGCAGTCCCAAGGGCCGCCGGTTGAAGCGGTAGACCGGAAGGATGAACAGCAGCGGATCGACAAGTTGTGGCGCGTTGTGGAGCAAGAGTCCCCGCTCAACAAGCGCCTCACGCACGAGCCCAATATCAAGCTGTGGCAAGTAACGGATCCCGCCATGGACGAGCTTCGTCGACCAGCAACTTGTGCCGCTGGCAAAGTCACGTCGCTCAACCAGCGCCACCCGCAGCCCACGAGCAGCGGCATCAAGCGCCACCCCCGCACCCGTGATCCCTCCACCGATGATCAGGACGTCGAAGACACCTTGGCGAAGTTGGTCCACCATGCAGGACCGACTGACGGGCAGTGGCATGCAAACATCCTCTCCCGAAGCTATCTACGACTTAACGCAACCGATGCAGAGCACGACGCGGTATCGATCGTCCTCGGCCAGTACTCTCAGACGGTCACACTGTTCACCATCCGCACCACGATGTCTCTATTCCGCTGATGGCTCCAACTTGAGGCACCCGCTCGATAAGACAGAGTACCACTGCACCTTTTGTATCGCCGTAGAAACCCGGCCCTCCTTGCTCCAACCTATCTACGACGCAGTCAGGCGACCTCCCTTGCACGATGGCACGACTCCTTGACAGGAGCACCCTGGCAAACGTTTGCTCTCCAGGAAAGCGGTACCTTCCCACGGTCCTGCTGTTTCGCCTACCTCCTTGTCCTCAGGTGAATTCGGTCACCGTGCTCCCCTCGCCGAGGAGCCGCGTCTCACCTCTGAGATCTCCCCGTCCAAAGACATTGCGCTCGGTGCCCCACCGCAAGCCGCTTAGTCATCAGTATCTGCTTCATCAACCTACTCACCGCATTCTGGATTCCATGGGATGCCAACGGACTTGTTTGGAGTTGCCGCTTTTCACCGGGTTCCTTGAGCAACTCGCCGAGCTGCACTACACTCCGCTGCGAGCGACATCGCGTGGAAGGCCCCAGCATGCACAGCAGGGTAGCTCAATCACAGCACTTCGGAGCGTCTAGATCACATTGGAAGATCAGCGTACTCCTTGCCTGGGTAGTCCTGCTTGCGAGTTGCCGCAGCTTACCTTGGCTTAGCAGTGCAACTCCCACCCCCACACCCCCGCACCCAAGTGAGACTGAACTGGCCTGGAACGACGTCGAAGCCCGCATCGCTCCCGCTACCGCGTTGATCCGCTTTGAATTTCCGCAAACCGGCCCGTTCCTCGTGACCGGTGTCGCGTACGCACCAGGGCTCTTTCTCACCATTGCGCCACCGCTGGAGGGCGGAGCACCGCTGGGCGTTCAGGTAGTGCTCCCTGGATCGCACGAACCCCAGTCAGCTGAACTCCGCGGTGTCAGTCCCTGTGACGGCATCGCCGTCATAGCCGTGCAGCCGGCGACAAACCTCGCACTTGCACCCCTGGGAAGCGCAAAGGAAACAGACATTGGCGTCGACGTCCTTGTCTACGGCCACTCTGCATTTGATCCCGACGGTGCAGCAGTCAGTGCACCAGGCGTAATCGCCGGGGTCACCACCGACGCGCGTCGCATGATTGAAGAGATTGGTGTGACAATCAATCTGAGTGGGTTCACCTACGGGTCGCTCCTGGTAAACCGGCACGCCGCAGTTCTCGGCCTGTTGCTCCCGACTGGCCGCTTCCTGCCGGCGCAGCGCGCCCGTGCTGCTGCCGACGTCTTGGCCGAAGGACGCGGCCTCCTCTGGCTGGGCTTAGGTCTCAGCCCGCACCGCAACCCGGAACGCTTTGGGACAGACAAGGGACTGGTTGTGCTCCGGGTTACCCCGAACGGCCCAGCAGCGAGCGCCGGAATTCAGCCTGGGATGTTGCTCACTCGCGTCGACAGCACCGAACTCGAGTCATTCGCCCAGCTCTGTGACATCCTGCGCCAGCATCGGCAAGGGGACGAACTGCCAATCGAGCTCCTGCAGGTCACGGATCAAGAACGTATTGTCACTCAGGCTCATCCTCGCATCGGGGAATCCACCCAGGTGTCCCCGACCGAGCTGCGCCGCGAGCCACGTCCGCGTCCAGCGACAACTCCGGTGACCACAACCTGGCAGTTCGACCGCCCCGAGGATGCTGCCGACTGGTCGACCGGATCCAGTCAGGCGGGAACCAGCGAGGTGCGGGACGGGAGCTACGTCATTACGCTCAAGCAGCCAAACACGTTCGGGATCTTCCCGCCTCTCTCACTCAGCGCTGGTACCGACCAGCGCATCACCGCCCGTGTCAGCCTACCCGAGAACGCCGGTGCTGGCCTCATTGTCCGTTCGAGCCAGGAGCCAAACGGTTCTCGCAACCTGTATCTCTGTACTGTCGTCCGTACGGGAGGACGGCTCGTAGCAACCTGCTCACTGGCCCTCGCTGGTCAACCGGCCGTTCTCCTGCCTGTTACCCCACTTGCAGCCATCGATCCAGCGACCGACCCATTAGAGCTCGAGCTTGCAGCCCAAGACACCCGACTCGTCTTCCGTGTCGAGGGGAACACCATCGCCGAAATGGACGACCCGCTCCTGGGACATGGTCAGGTCGCGCTTTGGGTTGAGAGCTTTGATACCGTGCCGGTGACAATCCACTTCTCCGAGGTGCACGTCGAACTTCTGCCTCGGTGAGCAGGCAGACCTGGTCAGGTCTCTCCCCCACCTGCAGCCAGGCAACCATACTGGTTCTGTTGGTGTGGATCAGAAATGAGCAACTCGTTGTTCCCATCTCTCATGCTGAGTCGGCATCGCCCCCGCCAGAGAAGAGAGATGCACGACAGGGAATCCGGAAAGGAGACAAGGTGCTCGTACCGCGCTACGCCCGAATCATCTGGCACACCGCCAGAAATTCCTCCTTGTGGCAGGCATACCAATACTTCGCACAACGTGACGGTGCACTCTATGCTGCAGCCATTGCCTATGCTGCAGTCCTCTCGCTTGGCCCGTTTCTGCTCGCCTTGGCCATGCTCGGTGGTCTCCTGTTACGCGACTATGTTGCCCCGGCGACCATCATCGACTGGGTGACGACGCAACTCCCACAGACTGTTGCCCTCACCCCGGTACTCACATCGATTCTCGAACGGCAAGCCGAGGCATCCAACGGTCTTCTCGCTCTTGGCAGCTTGCTGCTCACCCTCTGGGCAGCAAGCCTGCTCGGTACGACCCTACGTCGTGCGCTGCATGCCATTACTGCACCAACACTGCCTCGTGCGCCACTCCGCGAACGTCTCATTGGTCTTTCAGCGACGCTGGTCGCGCTCTTCACCGCCATCCTTTGGCTTGGCAGCTTAGGACTCGTCGGTGGACTCCTCGTCCAGCTTCCGTTTCTGTGGCGCTCAGTGATTGGTCTGGCTACATCCTGGCTCGTCTTCGCTGCTCTCTACACTTTCCTGCTACCAGGACCACGCGTGCCCTCTCCTGCGATCGCCTGGAGCAGCCTTCTCGCGGCAGTCTGCTGGGAAGTGACCAAGGCCGTCCTCGCATCCTTTGCCCTCGGCTTGGGACGATCGAGCGAAGTTTATGGCCTGCTCGGCGCACTTGTCGCGCTCCTCTTTGCTGCCCATGTCGCAGCGATGATTACGCTCTACGGCGCGGCGGTTGCGATTACGTTAGCTGAAAGAGGTTCAGCAGAGCCGAAGCGGAGGCGTGAGCCCTGAAGCTTTATTGCAGATAGGCACAGAGGTACATCTTCTGCATGAAAGTTTGCATAATTACTGTACTCAGTATTAAATTTCTCAGCATTACATCTCTCATCGTGCAAGTGTCTGTGCATTAATGGTTCTGTGAACCACAGAGCTATGCAAGTATTATCCGCGACAGCATCCCTGGTACTCTTTCTACACCACGGCATGCTCACCCTCGTCGCGAACGCCATGCCAAACCAGGGATGCATTGACCCAGTGAGCACTACTGCGGTGAAGCAGCCAGTCCGCGACCTCCTCGTCATCACCACGTGCTGGATGGTGCAGCATTCATGAGAGGCTACTAATCTACTGGAAGATAGCGGGATTGACGTCGAGGTTGTCGACCCCTACTCCCTCCCACCGCTTGACGTCAGCGCGCTGGTCACCGTCGTCGA
>CALIMB010000013.1 GCA_938028665.1 uncultured Thermomicrobium sp.
CACTGATCTCGATCCGACATCTGGCGTGCCGCATCACGATGTCACCACCTATACCCTGTGGGGAGAACTGGCCTACCAGCTTGGAGGCCGAGCCGCTTATCGTCTGGTGGAAGAGTCTGACCATCGCACGAAAACAGCACCGGGACGAGCGACCCTTGAACAACTAGTTGGTGAGCGACCGGTCTTAATCCTGTTGGACGAACTGGCGCGCTATCTCAGTGTGGCTGAGGGCGTAGCGACGCCGACGGAAAGGAAAACGCTTGCTGAACAAACGATCGCGTTCTTGCACGCACTGCTCGAATTGGCAGGAGCGCGGCGGAACGTCCTAGTGGTGCTGACCATGGCGTCTGGGACGGATGCCTATCACCGAGAGACCGAGCGGCTCCGTGACCTGCATTCCATCGCTGCCCGGACAGCGCGGTTTCTGACCCCGGCTGAGCCAGAAGAGATCCCGGCCATTGTTGTCCATCGTCTCTTTGAGCGGGTTGACCGGACTGCGGCGAGGGACACAGCGCAGGAGTATCTGGAGGCCTTCCGCCGCTGGGCCGGACAGGAGGTGAACTTGCCGCCGCAGTTCACGCAGAGCGAATTTGCCCAGCGGATTGAACGCAGCTATCCCTTCCATCCAGAACTGATTCATGTCCTGAACACCCGGGTCGGTAGTATCCCGAATTTTCAGCGCACACGAGGAGCATTGCGACTTCTGGCGCGTGTGGTGCGGCGACTCTGGGAGCAGCAGTCAACACAGCTGTGGCTAATCCATCCGGGTGACGTCGATCTCGGTGATTCAGATATCCTGGAAGATTTAACGAGCCGTCTCGATCGGCCAATGTTTAAGCAGGTAGCCGAGGCCGATATTGCTTCTCGGGATAGAAACAATCCTGCTCATGCGGAAAAGATCGATGAAGGTCGCTCGGATCTGCGTCCGGCACGGCGACTGGCAACGACGATTTTTCTCCATTCGTTGGAGCTTGTGGGCAGCTCTGGTATCGACGAACCCTCGCTGCTGGCAGCGACGCTTCGTCCGGATGATCAGCCAGACACGCTGAGCCGAGTCCTCAACGAGTTGCGGCAGCAGTGCTGGTTCTTGATGACGATTGACGAGCGGCCACGACGGTACCGCTTTGTGACCGAGCCGCAGCTGCAAAAGATGATCGACGATGAGCGATCCCGTGTGTCCCGGGGCGCGGCGAAAGAGCTCATTTGCCAGCGGATTCGGGAGATGTTTAAGCCGAGTGTGCTTCAACCTGTGTTCTTCCCCAGCGAGCCAGGGGACATTCCTGATGGTGATGAACGCCCCCACCTTGCGATCCTTCACTTTGATGCCGTAGCAACAAGTGCCGAAGAGGAAACGGTTCCGGATCTTGTCCGCAAGCTGTTTGAAGAAGCAGGGCCCAACCGCTTCCGCCAATATCGCAATTATGTGGTCTTTCTCGTTGCTGATGAACAGGGGGTGGACCGCGTCGTGGAGCAGGCGCGGACGCTCCTGGCCATGGAGCAGCTGCTCTCCAGCCGCCATGAGCTCCTGGACCAGAGGAAGTGGGACGAGCTGCAGCGACGGAAGGAGGGGCAGGAGCTGGAGCTCCGTGTGGGGATCACGCGTACCTATCGCTTCTTGTACTACCCGCAAGGGGGTGAGGGTAGCAACGGCGTGCCGTTGTATCGCGAGATCCTGCCGGTCCAGGAGCAGGGGACGGTGCAGCGCAATCAGACGACCGTGATTGAGCAGCGTTTGCGCGAGCTAGAGAAGCTGCGGCGGGCCGACGACCAGAAGGGACTGCCAGCGCCGGCCTACGTCCGTCGGCAGGCGTTTGGGACCCAAGAGTACCTCTCCACCGTCGACCTGCGGCGTGCCTTTGCCCGCTTGACTGCTCTACCGATCCTGGCCGACGCGGCCAATGCGGTGCGCGAACTGATTGAGAAGGGTATCAGCGCTGGGGTCTGGGTCTACTATGATGCGGAAGCAGACGAGGCCTATGATGCTGCTTCTGGCCGCACACCGAGCGTGCGCTTGGCCGAAAACACTTTCGTCTACTTACCGGAGGCAGCAGAGCGGCAGGGTCTCCGGCGGGTCTCTCCGGCCCGCCCGGACCAGTTGGTCCGGGAAGCAAAACCCGAGCTTGTGGAGCGTTGCCCTGTTTGCCATGAACCGCAGGACCAGTGTCGCTGCGCCGACGATCTCGCGCTGCCGCGAATAGCAGCATGGCAACCGGTCGACCGTAAGGGCACTATGGTTCAGGTCTTCAGAGAACTGATGGATGTCGTACAGGATCAACGGCTGGTACGACTTACGGACCTACAACTCCAACTTGAGGCTGGAGACCAAAAGAAGGTGCGGGCGTTTGGAATCTGGCTCTCACAGCTTGCTTCCTTGCGACAGCTGCAGCCGAAGCTCGAAGCACAATGGACGGTTACCTTATCCCAGGATGGTGAGATGAGCCTGCGGTACAGCGGTGCACTTGACCGGTATCAACGGTATCGCACGAGCTTCGAAGCGATTCTGGGTGAGGCTCAGTACTGCGATATCCACTTCACACTGCGCCTCCCCGAGCTGGCAGCGGAGGATGTGTCAAAGCTACTGGATCTTGGGGCTGATGAGATTGCTGCGGAGTTAGGGCAAGTGCACCTTTCGGCGAAGGGATACCGGGAATAGGCATGATGACGGGGAACAGCACCGCACGCTGGTTTGAGCTCGCAGTCCAGCAGCGACACAATGGGCGTGAGCTGGTCTTGTGGCAATGGGAGCGTCGGGTGGAGAACGGACGAACAAGTCGGCGGCCGAGGCGCCAGCGCGTGGGTGTGCTGGCCGGACGGTCGTTGGCAGTGGCGGAGGAGGATGTTCGGTCCCTGCTTGGCCGGAATGGCGTCAAGGAGTTGGAGCGCCATGGACGGGTTCAACTGACGGAACCGTTGGGAGCGCGTTTGGGCGTGCTCTTTTTGACTCTCCGTCCCCTCCGTCGGGTAGAGCGGATGGTGCGGCTGATTGAGGGGGTGCGTCGGCTTGCCGATGAGGAGGCCTACTACTGGTACGCGCAGTGCACTGTGCCAGGTCGCGCGGCACGCGGACGACGTGCACTGCGTATCTTGCTCACCGGGGATTGACCTGGGGCCCTGAGCGAGCGCGGCAAGCTCTGCGACATCATTTGCGGGTCACGGGCCGGAAACCTGGTGAGGGGTTGGCGGCAGTCTCGCTGGATGTGTAGGCACCGATGTAGGAACGAGGAGGGGGCTGCGGCATGTGGAAGCTGCTCCTGCGGAACGATCTGGTAGCAGTGGTGCCAGGCGCGGCCCCGTGGGGTGCACCGGCGGTGTGGATGGGGCGGCAGCACCGTGCAGCTTGGTGGCCAGGGTACGGTCCCTGGCCAGAAGGCTGTGTTCCCACCGGTGACGTCCCAGACAACCGGTCCAGCGTTGACCAGGTCGCAGTGTCGTTCTGGGAACACCGCCGCACGAGGCGACGACCTCCAACCCGCGTGGTGTTCCGACGTCAAGACATTGACGCGCTGTTTGGGTTCCGCCGGAAGGTGACGATTGACCCGTGTTCAGAGGAAGTCGCCGAGCTGCGCTTTCCGCTCGGCCCGACCGCGGCGACGTTAGCGACCGAGCTCCGCTTCCAGGCAGTTTGGCGGACGTCCCGCGTGCAGGGGAGGAAGCAGGCGCAGGGAGTGTTCCCTACCCTGATGCCAGGAGCACCGGATCCAAAGGCAGGGATCCCAGGTAAGGACGGGAGGGGTGAAGAGCTCCCGTTTCCCGGAGAACTGATGGTCAAGCCGGTGGCGCTGCCGCACTGGCTCTGGTGGGCCGGTTACCGGGACGACGTCAACCAGCTGATCCAGCCGCCTGATGGAGGATGGGCGCTCTGGTGGGGTAAGCCCCAATGCTGCTTCGCTGGCCGGAGCTGGGTTGACGTGCGTGGGACCGTTGGCCGATATCGGTTGCGCTGCGGTGCGCAGCCTGCCTCGGCATCTCCCGAGACAGCTGTTTGAGCGCGGACAGGAGTGGACGGTGGATACGGTAGAACTGGAAAGGTTTCAGCACGTCGGCTGAAAAGACGGGGCGGTATGAGAAGCGGAAAGGACGACGCACCATGACACTGAGTGGGGTTGGTGCACCGGCGACCAGGCTCCGTACCGGCACAGCGCTCATTGAGGAGTGGCTGCCCGCCCAAGAGCTGGGGATAGAGGCACGGCGGGAACGACGAGCCAGTAGTGCCTTGCCACCGCTGTA
>CALIMB010000014.1 GCA_938028665.1 uncultured Thermomicrobium sp.
GGGATCAGAGGGGCGGAGCGTCGGATGAGAGAAAAGCACGATGAGCGAGCTTGGACTATATCCGGGGATCCTTTCGCGTAAGAGTTCACGGGTACGAGCCGCCTCGGTGTGCGGACTCGAGAAACCTCCAACCTCAAGTGCACTACTGACCCGTGGTAGGAATGGTAAGGCGACGAGCACCGCAAGAAGCCAGAAGGTAAGAACAATCCAACGGTGGCGATAAGACAAGTGACCGATACGCTCGAACATGAGCCTCCCCGCTCTCGACTCTATCACCGCCGATAGTTGTACCACAGCGGATCACGGGGAGCATAACTGCTGTTAGGAGGGCGCAGTCACGCGGTGCGGGGTGCGCTCGGCTTGGAGATCGGCGATGTCCTGGAGCTGATCAATAAGCCAGCGACGAAGATCGTGTTCGAGGACGTGCCGCCGCAACTGCTCGGCACGCCAGGTACGCTCGGTTTCAGGCATAGTCAACCCACGCCAAAGTGCTTCAGCTGTTCCCTCAATGTCGGTAGGTGAGACGGTCAAGGCCCACTGCCCCAATTGCTGGTAGGCTCCAGCACCCTCAGACAGGATGAGCACGCCGTTGCGCTCATTGAGAAGTGCTCCTTCCTTAGCCACCAAGTTCATCCCATCGAAGATTGCATTGACGAGAAGGACGTCGTAGAAGCGCATGGCAGCCAGAGCGCGCGGGTAGTCGTCACCGACAAAGAGGTGGATGGGCTGCCAGTGAATGCCTTCGATTTGCGCCGCGTTTGCATACTTGGCATTAATTCGCCCAACCACTGCGTTGATTTCATCGAGATAGTTGATATACTCGGCAACTTCCATCCGCGTCGGAACGAGAAAAGCGAGGAAATTCACGCGGCCAATCAGTTCTGGATGTGCCTCGAGGAGGCGATCATAGGCGAGGAAACCGCGCACAACATTTTTGCTCGGTTCTGCCCGATCCACTCGGACGATCGTGAATTCGTTGCGATAAGCCTGGAGATGCTCTTCATGACGCCGTGCATCTTCACTGTTCGCGACGGCACGCACTAGCTCGGGATCGATTGAGATGGGATAGACACGCACCCGCGTGATGTGCCCGCGGTAAGCCACCTCATGGCGACGATAGTCAACTTCAGCATCCGGAAGGTTCGCGTCGACGGTGTTCAGGAAACTCCGGGCATGCCGTGGCGTTTGAAAACCAACGATGTCGTTGGCGAGCAGTCCGGCGCAGATGGCGCGTCGCATCATCATAGGTAACAGGCGCCAATAATCCTGGTCAGGCCAGGGAATATGCACGAAATGATGGAGAAGGAGATCAGGGCGGAGCTCACGGATAAAGGCGGGCGCGAGATAAAGGTGATAATCCTGAAGTAAGATGATTGGCTCGCGCGGAGCAACAGCTGCCGCTGCGACGACCTCCTCGGCGAAGAGGCGATTGACTACCACGTATCCATCGTGCCAGGCCTGCCAAGTAGCGTAGTCGATATCTGGTGCTCGTGGCGTGTCCCAGAGGTAATGCTGAAGGAACCAGAGAAGCGGGTTGGCGATCCGGTTGTAGTAACTCTGGTATGCACTTGGATCTGGCAGGACAAAGCGAAGGCGAAATCCTGGAAGATCGGGTAGATCGAGGAACGGTTGACCTCGCTGCAGCATCTCTTCGGCGCGCAACCGGTCGGTACTGGTCATGGCGCAGGCGACCCAGATTGCCTCTGCATAGCGTGCTGCGGCGCTCATAGCAGTGATGACGCCGCCGGTGCCACGCTTGGTGACGAATTCGCCATCAGGCGTCTGATGAAACTCGACGGGACCGCGGTTGGAAACGATGATAAGCGTCGTGCGATTGAGGAGCTCGCGGATCGCGTTCGGTAGTTGTGTATCCAGCTGTACGTCCTGGTGAGTCCAGGCCTGGTGGGGTACCATCGCGGCCCTCCTCTCTCGTCGCTTGTCTGCGCCAGACCTGTCCGAAATTAGAGGTGGGTATCCCTGATACGGTCCTCATGTCGACCGGTGCCGAGGCAGACGCGCTCCGGTGCGTGGCTAGCGACATCGTAGCACAAGACAGGCCGGGATTGCATCTGAGGCATGCAAGAGCGGCTGGGGATTTCCCCAGCCGCCACGAGAATGCCCTAGGAATTGTCTTCGCAAAAGCTACTTGACCTCGAGCTTCCCCACCATGCCCAGCTCCTTATGACCAGGAACGGTGCACCAAGTGTCGTAGGTCCCGGCCTGGCTGGGCGCAGTGAAGGTCCAGTCAATCGACTTGCCCGGGTCAACCATGGGTGAGGTCTGGTTAATCACGTCGATATGATAGTCGTGCTGCAAAGTGCCCACATTCTTGAGTGTGACCGTCACGCTGGCGCCGGGAGAAACCGTTATCGTCGCGGGGTTGTACTTGTACTCGCTCATCTCAATCGTAATCTTTCCCCCACCAGTGGTTCCACCACCACCGCCACCGCCACCGGCGCAAGCAGCCAGCAGGGCGCTCGCTGCCGGCACAGCGACGGCCAATGCACCAACCCGACGAAGGAGATCACGTCGCGTCAAGCAATCGTTTGCGCGTGCTGCCATAAACTCCGCCTCCTCAACTAGCAGGGACCTTTCATTCCCTGCACCAGCACTCCGCCCGTTCCCATAGCGTGCGGGAGCATGCTCAGCTCCCGGCCGAAGTATGCCAAACTGTCCGCTTGCACGTGCCTTCACGGGTATGAAGTCAAACTTTCCCTGACAATGGATCGCACGGTTAGTCAAGGATGTCACGAACCGTAACGAATCGGTATCCTGCCTGTTGCAGGCTCTCGATCAAAGTCGGTAATGCCGCAGAATCGGTGGATTGCGCGCCGACATGGAGCAACACAATCGCCCCGGGCTCAGCGGCGTGCATGACACGCTCGACCACATCTTCCGCAGGAATTCCACGCCAGCCGAGAGAGTCCACTGTCCACATGATGACGACGGTGTAACCGGCCTGCGGGAGCTGCTGCAGCAATGCCTCATCGTAGTCACCATACGGTGGGCGGAAGAACGGGCGCATGGTCTCGGGGCTGCTAGACACGGCAGCAACTGCCAGTTCGGCGCCGCGGAGTTCGGCCAGTCGCTTCGCCGGTGGGAGTGGTGGAGTACCAGTCGAATAACCGGTGAAAGAGGGGTGCGTGTCGCTGTGGTTGATTAAGACGTGACCTTCCTGGAGCATGCGGGCGACCAGGTCAGGATTGGTGCGAGCCCACGCCCCGGTCATCCCAAAGGTGGCGCGGATGTTGTGACGCGCAAGTGTATCGAGAATCTCTTCGGCATAGCCACGGTCAGCACCGCAGTCGAAGGTGAGTGCAATGACCGGCTCGCTCGTCGGAAGCCGCGTGATGAGCGTGGCACGTCGTCCACTCGGCGTGGGCGTCGAGGTCGTTGGCGTTGAGGTGGCAGTGGAGGATGACGCCGGTGTCGGAGTCATTGTGGCAGGTGGTACAGTCGTCGGTGTGGGGCTGGGGAGGCTTGTGGGTGTTGGTGAAGGAACAACTGCTGGAACGGTCGGGAGTGCCGGCAGTGTCGGGGATGGGAAACCCTGGACGGTCGAGGGAGTCGGGTAAACAACTGGCCCACGACAGGCGAAGAAAACGAGAAGCCAACTAAGTAGCCCAATGACAACCAGCGGTCTTGGGACGTGCTCACGCAAGCTCACCAGATCCCCAGAGCGTCTTTCGCTTCTTCGCTCATCATATCTGGGGTCCAGGGAGGACTCCAGACAAGGTTTATCTCCACATTGCCGAGATCTGGAAGATCGCGCAGCGCGTAATTCACCTCTTCGGTCAGAATTGGCCCGAGCGGACAGCCGAATGTCGTCAACGTCATTGTCACAAGGACATCGGTCTTGCCGTCCTCGCGGTCAAGTAAGTCGATGCCGTAAATAAGACCCAGATTGACAACGTCGATACCCAGTTCGGGATCGATTACTTGCTTCAGTCGCTCACGGACATCATCTTCTGTGAACTTAGCCATCGCCTTCTCCTTGGATTCTGCGGATTCTGCCTGTGTGAAGAGTCGATGCAAGACCTCAGGCTGCTCGTGCATTGCAACCCACCTTTGCGGCGTCAGCTCGGCCACTCATTAAGCCCGTAGGCTGCCGCTTTGAGTACTTTTAGACTCAGGAGGGCACACTTACGGCGGGCTGGGCTGATTGGAACCCCAAGTTCTTCTAAGAGATCCTGAGCTCCGAGCGCTTTGACCTCTTCGAGCGACTTTCCCTTCACCATCTCAGTCAAGATAGAAGCTGCAGCCTGGCTGATGGCGCAGCCACGACCAGAGAATCGGATGTCTGCAATGTAGTCACCGGACAACTTCAGGTCGATACGGATCCGATCACCGCATAGAGGATTCGAGTCCTCAAAGGAACGGTCCGGGTGATCTAATGTGCCGTAGTTCCGCGGGTGCTGGTAGTGGTCGAGGATATGCTCGCGATAGAGATCGGACACCGTGGAGTCCTCCGCTCGACTCACCCGGCAACGCCGAAGACGCGACGTGCATTGTGGAGCGCTTCGACGAGACGGTCGACATCCGCTTCCCAATTGTAGAGGTAGAAGCTGGCACGCGTCGTCGCGACGACGCCAAGGCGGCGCATGAGCGGTTGGGTACAGTGATGGCCAGCGCGGACGGCAATTCCGTGCAGATCAAGCACGGCTGCGACGTCGTGAGGATGGACATCACCCAAGGTGAAGCTGATAACTCCGGAACGGTCCTCACCCACTGGTCCATAGAGACGGATCCCGGGAATCTCTTCCAATCGCGGGAGAGCATACGCCAGAAGTGCGACCTCATGCTGGCGGATGGCGGCCATCCCGATCGGCTCGAGATAGTCGATAGCAGCGCCGAGTGCCACAGCGTCCGCGACACTTGGCGTTCCTGCCTCCAAACGAGCGGGAACGTCACCTGGTGTAAAGCCCTCGGTGGTCACAGTGCGAATCATTCCACCGCCACCAAGGAACGGCGGGAGAGAGGCCAAGAGTTCATAGCGGGCCCATAGGACACCGATTCCGAAAGGTCCAAGCATCTTGTGACCGGAGAAGGCCAAGAAATCTGCACCGAGCCTCCGGACATCAACCGGAAGATGTGGGACGCTTTGAGCCCCGTCCACGAGAACAAGCGCGCCTGCTTCGTGCGCCAAGCGGGCGATCTCGCTTACGGGGTTGATCGTGCCCAGTGCATTAGAGACATGGGTCACGGCAACCAGCTTCACAGAGCCGGTCCGCAAGTGTCCTTCGAGTTGATCGAGACGGAGGCGTCCCGCTTCGTCGATGTCGACGAAGCGGACCATGATACCCCGCTCGGCGGCGAGTTGATGCCACGGGACGATATTCGAGTGATGCTCCAGGATCGTTGTCACAACGACATCACCGGCCTGAAGGTTGGCCGTGCCCCACGTCCGTGCGACGAGATTGATTGCCTCAGTAGTATTCCGGACAAAGATGACCTCCTCAGGCCGGGCAGCACCGATGAAACGAGCCACTTTTGCTCGTGCTTCCTCATAGAGGATCGAAGCTTCCTCGCTGAGCTCATAGATGCCGCGGTGAATGTTCGCGTTGCTGGTTTGATAGAAGCCAGCGAGTGCCTCGATAACACTCGCTGGCTTTTGGGACGTTGCCGCACTGTCGAGGTAGACGAGTGGCTTACCATCCCGGACCGTTCGCTGCAGGATAGGAAAGTCGGTCCGGATCCGATGGACGTCGAGTGGCTGTGTTCCAACTCTCGTGCTCATAGCCCAATCTTCCGTGCAATCGCCGTACGCACTGTCTCTTGCACTTCGTGAACGGGCACGCGTTCGATCACTTCATCAAAGAACCCATCGACAATAAGCCTGACCGCTTCTGGTCGGCTGATGCCGCGGCTCATCAAGTAGAAAATATACTCTTCCTCGACTTGGCCGACCGTCGCGCCATGCGTACAGCGCACATCGTTGGCGCCGATCTCAAGATTTGGGATCGTGTCGGCACGTGCCGTCGAGGACAGAATCAAGTTACGGTTTGCCTGGTATGCATCGGTGCGCTGTGCTTGGGGGAAGACTTTGATCAACCCGCTAAAGACAGTGCGGGCACGATCCTTGAGCGCCCCCTTGTACAAGAGATCGCTGGTCGCGTACGGCGCGACATGCCACTGACGCGTCTGGTGGTCCAGATGCTGCGCGTCGTCAGCGAAGTAGAGGCCAAGCATTTCGGCGGTGGCACCAGGACCGACAAGATTACTGGCGATAAAGGCTTTGCTAAGGCGTGACCCGAGGCTAACGTTCAGCGTGTTGAGGATTGCGTCCTGATAGAGCAGGCCGCGCTGAGTGGTGAAATTCCAGACGCTACGGCCCCAGTCCTGGAGCTGGATATACCGTACCTGGGCACTTTCCTGCACAATGAGTTCCACAACGTTGGATGCAATGAGTGGTTCCTCAACAGTTGGTGAAGCCCAGGTATCGATGAGCACCACGTTGGCACCAGGCTCGGCCAGCACCAACGTGTGGGCGAAGATAGCCGCGCCGGGAGTCTCAGCCCAAACGAAGCTCCGAAGTGGCAACGCGATCTCGACCCCCGCTGGTACGTAGAGAAAGGTTCCGCTGCTCCAGAATGCTCCATGGAGCGCTGCGAACTTGTTGTCCTGTATCGTGACTGCCTCGGTCATGAAGAATTGTTGGACCAGTTTCGGAACCTCACGGGCTGCAGTAAGAAGGTCGGTGAAGATCACCCCGCGCCGGGCAAGCTCGCTGTCGAGTTGTGTATAGACTCCTGATCCGTCGACTTGCACGAGGAGACCGGAGCGTAGTGCAGCATCACCGAGTATCTCGACCAGCGCGGTTGGCAATGCTTCCGGGCTGTTGACGCGTTGACCGAGTCCGGTATAGGGCCAAACTGCATCCAGAGGCAACCGACGGATATCGGTACGGCGCCATTCCTCGTCAGTGCGGCTTGGCATCGGTGTACGCTCGTACACCTCCCAGGCCGCAAGACGGCGTTGGCGAAGCCACTCCGGCTCTCCAAGTAGATGAGAGAGTTCGACAGCAGCTTCCCTGGAGAAACCGCGCGTCTGTTCAATGACCCTGGTGCTCATAGACTCCCCTCGATAGCGAATGATGGCTTGGACCGGTTCCAGGCCACCAGAGTGTCATCCGACCGAACCCTCCATTTCGAGCGCGATCAAGCGATTGAGCTCGACAGCGTACTCCAGGGGCAGCTCCTTCGTGATCGGCTCGATAAATCCATTGACGATCATGCTCATTGCCTCGGCCTCAGTGAGACCACGGCTCTGCAAGTAGAAGAGCTGTTCCTCAGCCACCTTGCTGACTGTGGCCTCGTGACCAATAGATACCTGTTCTTCCTCGATCTCCATGTACGGATAGGTGTCCGTGCGGCTCTGCTCGTCGAGCAGGAGCGCGTCGCAAACGACATTAGCCCGGACGTGATGCGCACCGCGATGCACCTTAACCAGACCGCGATAGCTTGCGCGTCCCGTTCCCTTGGAAATTGACTTGGAGATAATCTGCGATGAAGTGTATGGTGCCACGTGCACCATCTTGCCGCCGGCATCTTGGTGCTGCCCATCACCAGCAAAAGCGACCGAGAGGACTTCACCGCGTGCCCCCGGCTCCATGAGCCAGACGGCGGGATACTTCATGGTCACCTTGGAACCCAGGTTGCCATCGACCCACTCCATGGTCGCATCGCGGTAGGCTGCTGCCCGCTTGGTCACGAGGTTGTACACGTTCTTCGACCAGTTCTGGATGGTCGTATAGCGGCAGCGAGCACCCTCTTTGACAATAATTTCGACCACGGCGCTGTGCAATGAGGCTGCACTGTAGATTGGTGCTGTGCACCCCTCGACGTAGTGGACGTAGGCACCCGGCTCGACAATGATCAGCGTCCGCTCGAACTGCCCGACATTCTCGGCGTTGATGCGGAAGTAGGCCTGCAGCGGGACCTCGACGCGGACACCCTCTGGTACGTAGACGAATGACCCGCCCGACCAGACTGCCGAGTTGAGCGCAGCGAACTTGTTATCGTTGGGAGGAATAATGGTGCCGAAGTACTGTTTGACAAGCTGAGGATACTCGCGAACTGCTGTGTCCATATCGACGAAGATGACTCCGAGGCGCGTGAGCTCCTCGCGCAACGAGTGGTAGACGACTTCGGATTCGTATTGAGCGCCGACGCCGGCCAGGAACTTCCTTTCAGCTTCAGGGATGCCAAGGCGATCAAATGTCCGGCGGATGTGCTCGGGGAGCTCGTCCCAACTCGTACCCTGCCGCTCGGTAGGCTTAATGTAGTAAACGATCTCGTCGAAGTTGAGCTCCGACAGATCGGCACCCCAAGTTGGCATCGGTCGGCGCAGGAAATACTCAAGCGCCCTGAGACGGAACTCGCGCATCCAGTCCGGCTCATTCTTGATCCAGGAGATCTGCTCCACAACCTCCCGATCCAGCCCCTTCCGGGCCTTAAAAACATACTGTTCAGGATCGCGGAACCCGTACTTCTCGGCGTATTCGCTTCCAAGTCGCTTCAGTTCGACTTCTGGCGTGGCCATGGTCTGCGCTCCTTACCGTAAGGCACTTTCACGACGCGGTCCCGACATGCTGGGTCTTGACCCAATCGTAGCCCTTTTGTTCGAGTTCCTCAGCGAGCTCCGGCCCACCGGAGATGGTGATCTTTCCGTCCAACATGACGTGGACGTAGTGCGGCCGGAGGTAATTGAGGATGCGCTGGTAGTGGGTGATGACGAGGAGTGCCATGTTCGGGTTGAAGAGCTGATTGACGCCGTCAGCGACGGTGCGCAAGGCGTCGATGTCCAATCCCGAGTCGGTCTCGTCGAGCACGGCAAATTCCGGCTCGAGCATGGCCATCTGCAGGATCTCTGCCCGCTTCTTCTCACCGCCTGAAAACCCCTCGTTTAGGTACCGAGAAGCAAACGTCTCATCGATGCGCAGCATTTCCAGTTTCTCGCGGAGAAGACGACGGAACTCACGAGGTGTGAGCGCCTTGTCCTCACCAGAGCGTGCCTTCCGCACCGCGTTGACAGCGAGACGCAGGAAGTTCGCCATCGTTACGCCGGGAATGGCAGTCGGGTACTGAAAGGCAAGGAACATGCCCATCCGAGCACGCTCGTCCGCCGGAAGCTCAAGAACGTTCTCACCCTTATAGAGGATGCGTCCTTCGTACACTTCATAGTTGGGATGTCCAGCGATGACATAGGCAAGGGTGCTCTTACCGGAGCCGTTCGGCCCCATCAACGCGTGGATTTCACCACGCTCAATCACTAGATTCACCCCGCGGAGAATCTCCTTCCCTTCGATCCCCGCATGGAGGTTCTCAATCATGAACAACGGTGTGTGCTCAGCCATACTCGAGGTTCCCTCCTTCGCTAGACCCACGTCCCAGAACACTCATGTCTGCAACTTACTCTACCACATCGTTGCGAAAAGGTCCACAGCGTGTACCCGGGAGCGCAACGAGTAGTCTCACCGGCGGCCCGTGGTGCGGGTGGCCTGTGTGTCCCGCTCCCGCTTGTTTTGGCAAACCGGGCAAATTCCGGTGAAGACAGTTTGATGATCGAGGATCTCGAAACCAGTCTGCTCGGCTGCGACCTGCCGGGAGAGCAGTGCGATCGGTACCTCAACGTCAACAAGCTCGCCACAGACCACGCAGTACACGTGGTCGTGCCGGTCAGTTCGCCGGTCAAAGAGGCTGGCGTTATCACCGAACGGAAACTCTTGGATTAACCCGTGTTTCGCTAAGAGATGCAGGGTGCGATAGACCGTGCCGTAGGCGATCGTCGGGTATTTGCGCCGTACCCGTTCGTAGATCTCCGCAGCAGTCAGGTGCCGTTCTGCGTTCTGCACCTCGGCGAGGATCGCCAGCCGCTGTGGCGTCATTCGGAATCCGGCCGGGAGCAACATTCGTCATCCACTCCTATGTGAGAATGATTCTCATTCTCACCTGTGGTATACCTTACTGCGTCACTCGGCATTCGTCAACCATTGAAGGGGTCGGTATGGACAAACAGGAACTGATGGACCAGCTGGTGGAACACTATCGCCGTCCGCGCCACCGGCATCCGTTGGCGGAGGCGGACGTCGTGATGCCCGGTGGTAACCCAGGTTGTGGCGATATCGTGACCATTTACCTCAAGGTTGCCTCGGAGGGGCGTGTTGTTGCTGAGGCATCGTTTGAAGGCGAGGGTTGTACGATCAGCCAAGCTGCTGCCGATATTTTGCTCGACGTCGTGAACGAGGAGCACTGGACGCTTGAGCAAGTCCTGAATGCAGACTACCATCTCATGGCTGATTTAATTGGTGAAGAGGCGGTCAAACTTCGCCCGCGTTGCGCCACGTTAGCTCTCGGAACGCTGAAGGCAGCAGTGACCAAGTACTTGCGTGACCGCTTACGGCGGGAGGCAGGACTCGACACGGTCGAACAGGAACATGAGCGTTTGGGCATTGTGACTGGTGAGCTGATCGAGCGACCACGGGGGATCTCAGGCTAGGACGCGCGGCGCTCGCGGCGAAGTTCCTGAACAAACGCTGCGAGATGTTCGCGTAGTTGTGGTCCGAACCCGCTAACTGTGACCAGGGTCGTCCCCCGTCGTCCGACGTTCGGCTGGACAAGGATCTCTGCGGTCACACGCGGCAGCACTCCTTCACGTTTCCCGATGACGTACACCTGGTTCGGCCGACCGGTGCGTCCAGCACGATAACCGCGTGTCCTGAAGAAGGCGATGGCTCGCTCCAGCACTTCGTCCGCCTGTACATGTGTCACGACACGGCGCTGGAACGCGGTTCGGGTCATTTCCGCTGTCAGCGCCTCGCGAGACGGTGAACTGTCGCTATCGATCGGTTTCTCAGCCATCCGGGTACTCCCCTCTGAGCCTGATCCCGCCTTAATCGGCCGGCGGTTTGGCGGCAGAGGTGTCAAAAGCGAAGTAGCTGACCACGCGCCATGGCGTGAACCAGCAGGCGACAGGCGTCCGCGTCAGCAGCGGCACGGTGTAGACCTGAATAGGACAGGCCTATGCGCTCAAGTGCCTCAGCTAACCGGTGGTAGCGACGCCAGGACGCAACCGGGGGCGGGCCCGCGTACTCGGCGAAACGGTGCATCGCACAGTGCCAGTTCAGCTGGGGTGGCGGAAGCCTATAGCGGGCACAGGTCTGTGTGATCAGTCTCCGGTCGAAATCCGCGTTGTAGGTGATAACCGGTTGACCCGAACGGAGTAACGTGCGCAGCTGGTGGTACACGACCGGCCATGACGGTGCGTAGATCAAGTCGGCATCAGTCAGGTTATGCACGTGGGCAGCCGCTGGATGGACCGGACAGGTGGGGTGGACAAGGCTATGCAAGAGCACGCGCCCGGCTCTATCAAGTACCGCAATCTCAATCACCTCGTCGAACCGACCCACACCGCTCGTCTCAGTGTCAAGGAACACGACACCGGGATGTGTAAGGATCGCTCGGGCCCAGTCACGCGCACGCCGTTGCGGCTGCATGGTCAGACTCACGTGTCACGCCAGCACAAAATATTCGCCCGGTTGGAGCACAACGCAGCGGGCTGCTGTCTGCTCCTCCACCGCCTTGGCGAAGGCGTGGGGATCTTGTTCGATGAGCGGGAAGGTGTTGTAGTGGCAAGGGATGACGACCCTGGGCTTCAAGAGTTTGACAGCCTTCACAGCATCTGCCGGTCCCATAGTAAAGTGATCGCCGATCGGGAGCACGGCAAGGTCAAGATCTTCATCGGCGATTAGCGCCAGATCGCCGAAGAGGCAGGTGTCACCCGCGAAGTAGAGGGTCTTTCCACCCATCCGGACAACAAGACCAGCGGGGACACCCGGGGCGAGAAACTGCTCCCCATAGCTTGAGGTGTGCCATGCCGGAACCAGCTTAACCGACCCACCGTCAAAGCGTACCGTCCCGCCGTGGTTGGCCGGAATCGCCTCTGCACCTTGCTGTTGCAGGTAGCTGGCGAGCTCAAACGTCGCAATGACGGGCGCTTTCGTCCGCTTTGAGATCGCAAGCGCGTCCCCAACATGGTCGGCGTGCGCGTGCGTGAGCAGGATCGCGGTTGGCTGCAGCTCATCAGGACGGGCAGCAGCCTTCGGATTTCCGGTGAGGAACGGATCGATCACCACCTGCTTCCCGTCCGCTTCGAGTGCAAACGCGGCGTGCCCAAGATAGCGAACCGTGACGGCCATCGCTGTCTTCCCTCCTTTCGTGGCAGTCTCGTCCTGTCCGCCCACAGGATACCGTGTTTCAGGCTTCCCAGACGAGTCGGCCATCGACGATCGTGAAAAGTGTGCGAATCTGTGGAAGCTCCTCAGGATCAAGTTCCAGCGGATTACGGTCGATCGCTACAAGGTCGGCTAAGTATCTTGGCGCAATGCGACCCTTTTGGTGCTCATCGAAGCCCGCATAGGCCGCGCCGATCGTATAAAGGCGGAGCGCATCAAGTAGGCTCACCGTTTGCTCGGGGCCGAATGGTTGTCCAGTCCGTGTCTGACGCAACACGGCAGCTTGGATACCAACCCAGGGGTCAGGGGGAATCACTGGTGCGTCAGAACTGAAAGCGACTGGAATACCACGCTTGAGCCAGCTTCGGGTTGGGTAGGCAAGTGAGAGCCAATCATCGCTGAAGTTACGCCGGTAGGAATCGCCAAGGTAGTAGCCAAAGGCTGGTTGCGGCACGGCAACAACGCCGAGCCTGGCCATCCGGTTGAGGAGGTCAGGGCGTAGCATGCCACAATGTTCGATCCGCCAACGGTGGTCTCGGATCGGGTAGCGCTGGAGTGCTCGCTCGAAGGCGGTCAACACCATTTCGATGGCACGATCACCAATGGCATGGGCGGCAGCCTGGCAGCCCAACCTCGCCACACGGGTAAACGCATCGTCCAGTTGTTCCTGAGTGTAGATGGCAATACCGTAATTTTCCGGTTCGTCGGGATACGGAATCGTCATCGCCGCGGTGCGGGCACCGCCAGCTCCGTCCTGCAAGAGCTTGAACGCACCGATCCTGAGCCAGTCGTCTCCCAGACCCGAGCGGAGCCCCAGGCGTTCCGCAGGCTCTATCATCTGGTCGATCAGTAACATGACCTGTGAGCGAACAGGCAGCTCACCACGTTGCCGAAGGTTCTGATAGGCTTGGAGCTCTTCCGGTCGACTGATTCCCGCCTCGGTCACAGAAGTGATCCCGAGAGAGAGGAATCGTTGTCCAGCACGGTGTAATGCGTGCTCAAGATCGGTGATTGTTGGCTCCGGAACTCGGCGACGGACGAGTTCTTGGGCACGCTCCTGGAGAAGTCCAGTTGGCTCGCCCATCTCATCACGGACGATCCGTCCACCCTCTGGATCGGGGGTGTCGCGTGTGATGCCGGCCAGAGCCAACGCGGCACTATTGGCGACTAACATATGTCCACATGTACGGATGAGCAGCGCTGGTCGGTCACCAGTCACTGTGTCCAAGTCCCAACGGGTCGGATGGCGGCGCACATCAAGCCGTGTATCGTCGTACCCTCGTGCCAAGAGCCACTGACCAGATGGGAGTTTCCGTGCGGCCGTTTGCAGCCGTTCCAGCAGTTGCTCGAGAGTGGGGGCTACCTCAGGCGAAGCATCGACCCATCCCAGCGAGAGCCCGAGGCCGATGGGGTGGCAGTGCGCATCAATAAATCCTGGGAGAAGTGTCGCTCCCGCAAGATCCACGACCTTCGTGGTCGGACCGATATCTCGTGCGATTTCATCATTATCCCCAACGGCGAGAACACGTCCATGCCAGATACTCACCGCTGTTGCCTGAGGTCTGGCTGGATCGAGTGTTATCACGTTGCCGTTGCGCAGAACTAGCTCGGCTGTCATCGCCGATCCCCTTTCACTCTGCGCCGGGCCGAACGTAGCTCACACGACCGTCAACAATGGTGTAGTCGACGCGGACGGTACTGAGCTCTTCCGGAGCGACGCCGCGTAGGTCGGTTTCCAGCACTGCGAGATCAGCGAGCTTGCCTGGTTCGAGTGTCCCCTTCTCGCGTTCCTCGAAGCTCGCGTAGGCACCGTTTACTGTGTAGATGCGAATCGCCTCTTCGAGTGTCACGCATTCCTCTGGCCACAACACCTGCCCGGCGGTGTTGCGCCGTGTCACCATCGTCTGGATGCCGAGCATCGCACTGGGCGAACAGACGGGTGTGTCAGTACTTGCAGCGGCGACAATACCGCGGTCGAGGAAGGTGCGGAGCGGATAGGCGTAGCGGAGTCGCTCATGTCCAAGACCACTGAGGTAGACCTCTTGGAAATCATGAAGGAACGTCGTGCCAGGGATCGGAACTGCCCCAAGCTGTGCGATCCGCTCAATGAGGTCCGGGCGAAGGATGCTACAGTGCTCGATGCGATGACGGTGATCCGGTCGTGGGTCGAGCTGCAGTGCCTCTTCGAAAGCATCTAGAAGAAGTTCGATTGCCGCGTCGCCAATGGCGTGGGCGCAGCACTGGAACCCTGCGCGATGAGCCTCGACAATCTTGCGCTTCATCATCTCCGGATCTTCCATCCAGAGGCCGTAGGTCTCGGGGCGATCCAGGTACGGTGCGGACATTCGGGCAGTTCGTCCGCCAATACTCCCGTCCAGGAACAATTTGGCGGGGCCAATCCGCAACCAGGCATCGCCAAAGCCGCTGCGGATACCAAGCTCACGGCAGGGCTCGAAGAGAGCATTGATGAGGATCATGAGCGAAGTTCGTACTGGCAGTTCATGCCGTCCAGCCAATGTCTGGTAGGCAAGGAGCTCTTCTGCTCGTCCAATTCCAGCTTCTTGGACGCTGGTCACGCCGTGCTCAAGAAAGGTAAGACCGGCCTGGCGAATCGCCGCCGCGAGGTCTTCAACTGCTGGCGGTGGGAGCTTGGCTCGCACCAGCTGGAGTGCTGTCTCACGCAGGATGCCAGTTGGTGTACCATCGGCCGCACGGTCGATCATCCCTCCGGGCGGGTCGGGGGTTGCCGATCCGATACCAGCGAGTTCAAGCGCTCGACTGTTCACGACACCAACATGGCCACAGGCGCGGATGAGGAGGACGGGGTGCTCCCGTGTTGCTTGGTCAAGGTCGTGGCGTGTGGGGTGACGTTGCTCCATGAGATGTGCTTGGTCGTATCCGCGCGCGACGATCCACGTTCCCGGCGGTTGGGTTGCTGCGCGTTCGGTGATCCGCTGCACGATATCAGCAATGCTGTAGTTGGGCGGCGTGCGTGCGTCGACCTCGCGCAAGCTAAGTCCGAGGGCGATCGGGTGGCAATGGGCATCGTTGAAACCAGGAACAACCGTCCGGCCGTGGAGCGGGATGAGGTCAGTGGCCGGGCCAGCGAGCGCTTGCACCGCAGCGTCGGTGCCAACGGCGAGGATTCGATTGCCTCGGATTGCCACCGCACTCGCCGGTGCTGCGCCGGGAACTGCCGTCACAACATGTCCACCGTAGAGAATCAGATCAGCTGGCATCCGCGCGCTCCATTCCCTCTGTACGGCAGCGTAGCATGATAGCCAGTCGAGTGCTACGGTTGCACGCCGAGGCAGGCGAGAGTGCCACGCGCGCCTTTGAGACTCGTGTCGCCGTCGAGCGCCCTACCAGACTCAGCGATGACGACGTTTGCCTGTTCACGTGCCTTACAGGCATGTCCCCTGCCCGTCTTGCATCTCACCCAAGATGCTCGCGTTTCCCATCCGGGCAGGAGCGAGCTCTAGACCACACTGATACTGTCCGGCATGAATTGCAGCCGAGGGCAGCCAGAGTGGGGATCAGAGCATCTTGTGTAGAAAGCCGATGGTAGCCGCACGCGCGCAGGCGGGAAACGCTGCGTCGATGTTGCCAAGGAGAGATTCGGTCGTACCGAATGAGAACCGCAGGTAGGCTCTGTCAGGAGACTGTTCAACACGTTTCGCGAGCCGCTGCTGGGTGCGCTCGGCGTTGTGGCGTGGGTCAGCATCCTCTCCGAGGACTGCTTGTACCCCTGGCTCAGCTGCTGGCCGGTAGGCCGGAATTGACCGAAAAGTAGCAATGCGCCAGAGTGTTTCAACTTCTGCCTCCGGCATGGCGACGCGCCCACCGATCGTCGAATCTTTGACGAAAAAAGAGTCTTTTCGCGATGCTCATAGCCGCGGATCATCTGGTCCTGCTTAATCGTGCCTTGCAGTCGAGCCACAGTGCCGTCTGGTAGATAATCCCCGGTCACAAGCTTCTCGAGGCGTTGGATCGTGTCCCCTTCGAGTGCGCGCCCGGAGACTGAACGGCGCGAACAACGGTCCACATTGACGGGGTCCGACATGCTGGTCGTCCGCTTTTGATTGAGGCAATGTGCCGAGCTTTGCCTGGGCGCGCTGGATGCCGAAAGATGAGAGAACCATCACCGCCGAAACTGGCATGCGGTTGCTCCACCTCTGAAACTCATGCGTCATCCACTCAAGAAAGACCTTGTGTGGACTGGCTGTTGGTAGGGGAGTCGGGTGGGCTCTGGGAAGCGCCGTAGGTGTAGGATCGGGGATCGCCGCGGCACCGCCAGATGGCATCGCTGACGGTGTGGCTTGTGGGGTGCGTGGCACGATCGCAGGATTGTTTGGTACGAGGTCACAGGTGATGGTCAGAAGAAGGTGTCCGCTTCGGATAGCCTGCACCCGTGGCGTCGCAGGCGGTGGAGACGAGCGCGAGCGCCAAGAGAAAGAGAACAGCTGGTAGCGAAGTCGTTCGACCGGTACTGGACGACTGCGTCATTGTTTTCCTCCCTCGTCGAGTGAAGGCGAATGCGGGTGTATCGAAGAAGACGAGGGAGCACGTGTGTGCGGCGCTGCCAGGCTCAAGGTACCGTGCCAGCTTCTGGGGGAGTGCCGGGCGGGGCATTTGGTGGGAACCTCCGAGCTTCTTGGTTACAGCTTCAGCGTCATTCCTGGAAAGCCAGCCGCACGTACCATCGCGACGTTGCCCTTTTGGAACGGTGTTGGAGCGATGAGTTACGGACCTGCCAGTATGGCCTTCGCGGACTCAGCTGTGTATGCATCATGAATGTTCAGGAGAACCCATTTGCAGCTCGCGCTCTCTCCCGCCACCAAAGCGCTACATGGTCGGCCCGGGCGATCCACACGTCACCGAGTGCGATGACGAAGTCCAAGAACTGCGCCAGAGCGCGCGAAGGTCCTGGGCGCCCGCAGATCCAGGGATGGAGTGTTAGGCACATTAGCTTGCCCTCGGCGCGCAAAACTTCGAGGTCCTCGCGCCAAAATTCGGTGACAAGCCTGGGTGGAAGAGCGTGCTCGATGAAGAACGTATAATCGTCCCACCAGCGAGATGGAGGCAACTGAATGACCGGAGGACGCGTCGGATCGGGGCGCATGGGGACGGGAAGATCGCCAAGAGCCAGATCCATGTTCCACTGAAAGTCGAGCTCTTGAAGGAGCGCGAGTGTGTCTGGGGTAGCTTGCCAGAAGGGCGTTTTATGACCCACCGGTGTTGTCCTCGCAAGTTCGCTGAGGAGGTCACGTGTCCGGATCATGTCTGCACGCTGTTCCTCGCGAGTCATCTGGGTATAGGGACGGTGATCCCACCCATGCGTGGCGATCTCATGACCTGCCTCCGCGACGGCACGCACAGCATCGGGTCGTTCCTCAGCGGCAAGGCCGACCCAGCAAAAGGTCGCTTTCACGTCGTAGTCGGCGAGAAGCTCCAAGAGACGTGTGATGCCGGCCTCAAGGTCGTACTTTGCTTGGGCACGCCAGTACCAGTCTGACTCACCGTGCTGCGTGATGACCCCGTATTCGCCAGCGACGTCAATAGAGACGACAAGCGCGGCGCGATGGCCCGCCGGCCACACGGGAATAGTGCGCTTCTCCTGACTCATCCGCTGGCTCTCCCGGTTTTGGCAAGTTCAGAACGCACTGTGAGGAGCGCTTCGATGAGATGCTCAATATCGTCTTCGGTATTGTAGAAGCCAGCTGAGAGACGCACGCTGTAGGGGTGAGCAATCCAGCGAACGATGATATTGCGATCGGCTAGCGCTTCCACCAGTTGCTGTGGATCGCAGCCGTGGACAGTAAAGCTCACAAGGCCGGCCATCCGATCAGGGGGTGTCAAGATCTCCACACCTTCCAGCTCGGCAAGACGGTGCCAAGCATAGTGACCCAGGTCGGCAATGCGACTGTAGATCCAGTCATAACCCACAGTTTCCCGTAACCACTGGAGCGCGGCAACTTGCCCGGCAATTGCTGGCATATGCATACCGCCCACCTCGAAGCGCTCTGCAGTCGGTTTGGGTACAAAGAACCCGCCGATCGGTTCAAGTGCCCCCTGGACCAGGGAGGCATAGCCGACGATAGTCAACTGAAGCTGATCGAGTGCATCGTCTGAGAAATAGACTGCTCCCGTGCCTTCCGGACCACACAGCCACTTTTGGCCGGGGATGGCGTACACGTCGACACCGAGCTCCTTCACGTTCACCGGGATAGAGCCAGCTGACTGGGCACCGTCGATGACTACCAGTGCTCCAACTCGGTGTGCGAGCTCAGTGATCTCCCTGAGTGGCAGCACCGCGCCAGTGTTCCATGTCAAGTGCGAGAGGACGACCATACGGGTTTGTGGACGAATCAGGCGCGCGATGGTACTGACAACATCGCCTGCACCGGTACCGAGGCGCGCTGTCCGGACAGTGACGCCGAAACGCCGCGCGACGTTGAAGATCGGTCCTTGGGCACCAGGATGCTCCATGTCAGTCGTGACAATCTCGTCCCCCGGTTGCCAGTTCCGCCCCATGATTGCCAAATTGATGCCGTCGGTTGTGTGTCGTGTGAGCGCAATCTGGTCAGGACGACAACCAAGAAGGAATGCAACCTCCTGTCTCGCCGCTGCCTTAAGTTGGGTCGTGTATTCATAGTTTTCACGCGTAATTCGCCCGTTGGCAAACTCCCGTTCGGTCACGGAGCGCATTGCGTCCAGCACCACGCTCGGCATCGGTCCGTACGTGCCCGTATTGAGATAGATATGCTCGCGCACCGCCGGCATGGCTGCACGGATAACCTCGATCTTGGTGTCCTTGTGCATCTTCCTGCTCCGATCGTCCGCTCGTCGTACGCTATCGGGCGCTGTGTACCGCGGGAGTGCTGACTCGTCAAGCTGGGTGCACCATGCGGCCAAGAAGCGAGTAGCAAGGTGCTGCCTCTGGAAGTGTTTCCTCCGTGTTCCTCCTGTTCTGGAGTGTGCGCCGCTGCTTGGCCTGTGCGCTGCACAGCACGAAGGAACCTTCAGTGATCCAACTCGAGTATCGGAGGATTGTTCAACAATGGGCAGGCCAAAGGGCGGCCGGGTGGACGAGGCTGATGCGCGGAAGGCACTGCGCAGGGGAACGAAAAGGCTGGTTATGTAATCTGCGCCAGTGCATGCTCCAGGTCAGCAATGATGTCCTCAGGATCCTCAATCCCGACTGAAAGACGAACCAGCCCTTCGCCGATGCCCAAGGCCTGACGCTCGGCAGGGGAGAGACCGCGGTGCGAAGCCATGACCGGGTAGAGAACTTCGGAGTAGACATCGCCGAGCGTCGTTGCTGGAAGAATGAGCTGCAGACTCTGGAGGAAGCTGAAAATACGCTCTTGTGTGGCGCCACGAATATCAAAGGCGACCATTGCACCGTACTCACCCGGCGGGAAGAGCCGGACCGCTGTTTCGTGGCTCGGGTGGGTGGGCAATCCCGGGAAGTAAACCCGCTCGATGGCGGGATGGTTCACCAGCCAGTGGGCGACGCGGATCGCGTTTTCGCACTGTTGGCGCATGCGAAGTGGGAGGGTTTTGAGCCCGCGGAGGACGAGAAAGGCTTCAAAAGGGCCAAGGACGCTTCCAACTGTCTTGTTGATTTCATTCAACTCCCAACGCCGCTCAGCTGTGGTGGCCACGGCACCGGCGGTAACGTCGCCGTGACCACTCAGATACTTGGTAGCGCTGTGGATGACATAGTCGGCGCCGAAAGTACCTGGACGGACCAGATAGGGGGTAGCGAAGGTGTTGTCGACTGCGAGCCGTGCCCCATAGCGATGAGCGAGCTCGGCGAGCGAGGGGAGATCGGTAACACGGAGCAAGGGGTTGGAAATTGTCTCGCAAAGGATGAGGCGCACGCGGCCTCGCCGGAGCTCTGTCTCCACGTGATCCAGGTCCAGAATGTCGACGAATGTGGTTTCTATGCCGAGTGGGCCGAACACGGTCCGGAGCAAGGTAATGGTTTGGCCGTAGAGGTCGCGTGAGGCAAGGAGGCGATCTCCCGCCTCGGCGCAGGAGAGGATAGTGGCATGCAAGGCAGCCATCCCCGAACTGAAAGCAATGGCAGCCTCCTGCTCCTCAAGTGCAGCGATCGCTGTCTCTAGTGCTTCTGTAGTCGGGTTACCGTACCGTCCGTAAACGAAGACCCCCTCCGCGCCGCCGAGCGCCGCGTCCATCAGGCGGATGTCCCGATAGAGAAATGTCGCTGTCGCGTAGATCGGAGTAGTCGTAGGAATCACCTCGCGCGGAGCCGGTCGTTCTCCGGCGTGGGCTGCACGGGAGGCGAATCGCAGGTGGAGGCGCCGCAGATCCTCAGGCATGATTTTCCTCCTCACTCAGGCAACCAAAGGCTGCCTGCCGCGAAGTATATGAGCTTGACGACGGGGAACACGCAAAGTCCTGCTAGTCGCGCATGACGTGCATCACGAGCAGGGCAGCATCGCCCTGGATGGAGCGTCGGCTCATGGAGAACGTTCTGGCCGCGGAGCTGCCTCCAAACGAGACGCCGATTCGGCAGTGTCTATTGACGTGACAGGTGACTTGATGTAGAGTACGCCCAGCTGGTCGACGGCCGAGGTGCAGAGTGCTCGAGCAGCCAGCGCGCGGCCCACCGCAGACCGAAGCGGTTCCGAAGAGCTTTCTTTGGACGATTGGTGATTCTCGCATCTGCGGAAACGTGAGGTGTGAGGTGAGGCCGAATAGGATGAAACGACTCTGGCATGTTCTCTCGGTGTTGGCGTTGGCGGTGCCGGTACTTGCCGCTTGTGCCCGAGGATAAGCGACACCAACCTCAGCACCGAGCGCAGCAACCCCCACAATGGCGGCACAGACGCCAGCTCCTGGTGCTACACCGACCAGTGCAGCGGTCACGACTCCGACAGGGGAGAAGATCCTGCGCATCCACGAGTACACGTATCCTGATGTTTTCGATCCTCAGAAAAGCTCCTTCTCCAATGAGATCGCTTTGCTGCATATGAACTATGAGGGGTTAACGCGGCTTGATCAGAATCTCAACACGGTACCAGCGGCAGCGGAGTCCTGGGAATTCAACCAGGATGGGACTGTGGTGACCTTCCACTTGCGGTCTGGGCTGAAGTACAGTGATGGGACGCCATTGACCGCGGAGCGGTTCCGCTGCGCGGTGGAGCGAACCTGCGACCCGAAGACAGCCGGGGAGTACCAATCGATCCTCTTTGACATCGTTGGTTGTCAAGAGTTTGCCGAAACCAGTCCGAATGATCAGGCGAAATACGAGGAGGCTCGCCAGAAGCTCGGCGTGGAGGCGCCGGATGACCGGACACTCATCGTTCGGCTAACGCATCCGGCACCGTACTTCCCAACCATTGCTTCCCTTTGGGTCTTCTATCCAGCCCGCAAGGAGCTGATCGAACAGGGCGGGGAAAACTGGTGGAAGGATCCGAAGCTGCAGGTTGGCAATGGTCCTTTCCAGATGGTTGAGGTGGTAGAGGATCAACGGATCCGCTTTGTGGCGAATCCCAACTACTGGGAAGGGAAGCCGAAGCTTGATGCGGTGGAGATTATCTACCAAAAGGAGAGCTCGGTCGCCCTGGAAGCGTATAAAGCTGGGCAGATCGACATGTTCTCGCCGGATCCTTCACAACTGCCGGCGATTAAGAGCGATCCGGAGCTGTCCAAGCAGCTGGTGACGTATCCGGCTGCTACGACGATCATGCTCTCCTTCAATCTGACCAAGGAGCCGTTTACTGACAAGAAGGTGCGTGAAGCTTTCGCCTATGCGTTTGATCGCAAGACCTACTGCGAGCAGATTCGGAACGGTGATTGCACGCCAACCTTAGAGTGGATTCCCCCGGGAATTCCAGGTCATATCGGCACTGACAAGTATGCTTTCGACCCGCAGAAAGCGAAGCAGGCGTTGACTGAGTCGAGCTATGGCGGGCCGGAGAAACTGCCTGAGATCAAGCTGACCTATAACAGCGATGATCCAGCAGCGCGACCGCGCGTGGAGTGGATTGCAGGGCAGTACCGAGATATTCTGGGGGTTACCATCACCCTTGAGCCAGTGGATGGGAAGACACTTGTCGCCATGCGGAAAGATCCGAAAACCTATCCGCAGATGGTCTTCTCCGGTTGGATTCAAGACTACCCTGATCCGCAAAATTGGCTCAGTGTGTACTGGAAGTGCGATGCGACGTTTGCTCAGCGCTTTGGGTACTGCAACAAGCAGTTTGACGATATTGTGACGAAGGCAGACCAGGAGCTTGATGTAAAGAAGCGCATTGAGCTATATAAGCAAGCACATCAGATTCTCATTGACGACGCCCCTGGTCCTTTCCTGTACAATCCGCTCAATA
This sequence comes from uncultured Thermomicrobium sp., assembly GCA_938028665.1. Lineage (GTDB taxonomy): Bacteria > Chloroflexota > Chloroflexia > Thermomicrobiales > Thermomicrobiaceae > Thermomicrobium. The sequence continues at coordinate 22,594 of CALIMB010000014.1, forward strand.
TTTGGCTTGTCAAGCCGTATGTGAAGGGTTATAGTCCAACGCCAAGTGATGACGCTTTCCTAGGAGAATTTGCCTCGCTGATGACGCTAGACATCCAACGGTGATACTGACAGCCAGGCCGGGGACACAGTCCCCGGCCTGGGAACTTTACGATGGGGGTTGGTCATGCTCCTTGCCTTCATTCTTCGCCGGATCTTCTGGCTTATTCCGGTTGTTGTGGCAGTCACGACGATTACGTTCTTTCTCATGCACCGTGCACCTGGAGGACCGTGGGATCGCGAGAAGCCGGTTGCCGCTGCAACGCTGAAGGCGCTCGATCAGAAGTTCGGTCTGGATAAGCCCGTTTGGGTGAACATCGAGGAAGTGCGTGCTCGCTGGCAGGCTGGCCAGCGGAATCCGATCCGCCTCTTGGGAGCTTTCCTGGATAGCCAGTATTTCCGGTATCTCTGGGGTCTTGTACGACTGGATCTTGGCCCCTCCTATCGCTCCAAGGGGACAGAATCGGTGCAGAGTATCCTTTGGCGGAAATTCCCACCCACCGCGAAAGTTGGAGTTGTAGCAACGGTGTTTGCTGTGATGGTGGGTGTTCCCCTGGGTGTGCTGGGTGCCTTGAAGCAGAACAGCTGGATTGATTATGTGAGTTTGACCGTTGCGACCCTTGGAGTGTCAGTCCCTAGTTTCATTATTGGTGTTCTCGTCATCATTTTCTTGAGTCAAGTCTTTGGGGTCAAACCCATTCGGCAACCAGAAGAGTGGCGCGGCTTCTCTACAGCATATCTTGCTCCAGGTATTGTGCTTGGTCTCGGTACAATGTCCTACCTGACACGCCTCACCCGATCGTCGATGTTGGAAGTGATTCGGCAGGATTATGTGCGAACAGCTCGTGCGAAAGGGCTAAGCGAGTTTCAGGTCGTGACGCGGCATATGCTCCGTAATGCCCTCATTGCGGTGATCACGGTATTGGGGCCGGCTGTTGCCGCCCTCGTGACGGGATCTTTTATTATTGAAACCATCTTCAATGTGCCCGGAATGGGGCGGGAATACGTCGTCGCTATTGCAGCACGAGACTATTCGATGATTATGGGAACGACGCTCATGTATGCTCTCTTTGTTGCCCTGGCAAATCTGTGGGTCGATGTCATGTACGGTTTTCTCGATCCGCGGATTCGTGTTTGAGAGGTAGCACATCATGGCAGCCACAGCAGCGACCACACCGGTGTTGGATCGTGATCTTCTCTTGCAGCGTCCACCACGCAGTCTGTGGAGTGATGCCTGGCGACGGTTCCGGAAAAATCGGTTGGCACTCCTCGGCCTGGCCTATATCGCTTTCCTGGCTGTGATTGCCCTGGCTGCTCCACTTGTGGCGCCGCACAACCCAGTGCAAAGCGACGTGCAACACGCAGGCGTCGTTCGACAGGCAGCCTGGATTCGTGACCCGAATCCAATGCGCACAGGGAGTTGGGAATATCCGCTCGGCACCGATTCGGTTGGACGGGATGTCTTCAGCCGACTCGTCTACGGCACGCGGGTATCGCTGGTGGTCGGATTCGTCCCCATGATCTTCACGGTGTCGATCGGGATGCTTATCGGCTTGCTTGCTGGTTACGCTGGGGGACGAGTAGACAATCTTCTCATGCGCTTCACTGATGTCGTCTACGCGTTTCCCGATCTCTTGCTCTTTATCATTATGCAGGTGGCATTCCAAGATGCCTGGATCGGCAAGCTCCTCAATGGATTGGTGCTGCTTTTCATTACCCTCTCACTAGTCAGCTGGGTCACAGTAGCACGGTTAGTGCGCGGTGAGGTGCTGGCGGTCAAACAGAAGGAGTTTGTCGAAGCAGCGCGGGCGATTGGCGCAAGCAGCTTCTCGCTTCTCTTTCGCCACATTGTGCCAAACACACTTGGTCCCATCATTGTTGTTGCCGCTTATATCGTGCCGGGTGCGATTATCTCAGAGGCTATCTTGAGCTACTTGGGCATTGGTATTCGGCCAAGCGTGCGACTTGATGCGCCATTCCCGACTAGCTGGGGAAGCATGATCCTGGAAGGTTCCAAAGCGTGGGAATCGCAACCGTGGATGCTGATCGCTCCCACGTTAGCTGTCGCTTCCATTACGCTCGCCTTCACTTTTGTCGGTGATGGTCTGCGTGACGCCTTTGATCCGCGCCAGGCCGAGCGCTGACGACGCGCGTGGTGCCGACTCGTCGGGGGAGAGTATTCGCACGTTCGCGCTGGCGCTCTTGCGCCGACGCAAGAGCAGGCTCTTCGCAGCGATATTTCATGAATGACGCGATGTCAAGATCAGCCCGTATCGGTGCTGCTCGAAGAGCAAGCAGAGTGGTGCTGGAATCAGGGCGTCCTGGGCGGTGCCACGCTATCTTCCGGAGCCATCACCATGGATGCTGCACTCTTGGAGACGGTGGCAAACTCCGTGCACGCTGGTGCGTGGTGACGCAATGTCAACAGCGACGACTGTGTTCGACCGCGGTGAGAAGGTGAACTGCGGTCCGCCTCGGGACGGTTGCACGAGAGAGCAGCCCATGTTAGGCTTGGCGTAACGGGTGCCAGGGGTGCGCGGAAGCGCTGAGAGGTCGGCAGAGAGTCGGCCAACCCTCCGAACCTGATCTGGGTAATGCCAGCGCAGGGACGGCACCGTTCCTCAGCTCTTCCTCCACCCGCCGCCCCGTTGGGACGGTGGATTCTGTTTCCGCCCCCTCGTCTTGTGGGTTGCCCAGCTGGCGGGAGGTAGCCATGACGCAAGATCGCCGTGTGCCCAAGGCGCTTACCATTGCAGGCTCCGACTCGGGAGCTGGTGCGGGAATCCAAGCTGACCTCAAGACGTTCAGTGCGCTTGGGGTCTATGGATCCACAGTTGTCACCGCGATCACAGCGCAGAACACGATAGGGGTCACCGGTGTACACGAGATCCCAACAGAGCTCATTGCGGCGCAGCTCGATGCCGTTATGGAGGACATCGGTGCTGACGCGGCCAAGACTGGAATGCTGAGTTCGGCAGCGATCATCGAGACGGTTGCGGCGGGTGTACGGCGGCATCGGATCGAACGGCTCGTCGTCGATCCAGTCATGGTAGCCAAGAGCGGGGATCGCCTCCTCCGCGAGGACGCAGTCACGGTCCTGCGGCAGATGCTCCTTCCGCTTGCCTACATCGTGACCCCGAACGCTCCAGAAGCGGAAGTCTTGTGTGGGCGAGCGGTAGAGAGCGAAGCCGAGATGCGGGAGGCTGCGCGGATCATTCACTCCTTCGGCCCCCGCTACGTGGTCCTCAAGGGTGGCCATGTCAGCGGGGACGAGGTGGTTGATCTCCTGTTTGATGGGCAGAGCTTTGAACGCTTTGCGCTGCCCCGGGTGGTGACGCCACATACCCATGGTACAGGTTGCACGTTCTCAGCGGCGATTGTGGCGTTTCTTGCCCGCGGCTACGATGTGGCGACCGCGGTTTGGGAGGCCAAACGCTACCTGCACCGGGCACTGGAGGCAGCCTTTGCCATCGGACAGGGGCGGTCACCGGTGCACCATTTCCATGCCTGGTGGTCTCCGGTGGCGCAGGAGCAGGGGGTGCTGTGATGGCGGAGATCGTGGAACGGGCAGGGATAAGCGTGGAGGATCGACCACTCAAGATCGCCGACCGCGAGTTTCGTTCGCGCCTTATTCTCGGTACCGGCAAGTGGCGCTCGAACGAGGAGATGCTCGCAGCACTCGAGGCTTCTGGCTGTGAGATGGTCACAGTCGCACTGCGGCGTATCGACTTCGATGACCCCAAGAGCCGCAGCATTCTGGAAGTTATTGACTGGACGAGGTACCAGATCCTACCAAATACGGCCGGGTGCCGTACCGCCGAAGAGGCAATTCGTGTAGCGCGCTTAGCGCGCGCCATGGGTCTCTCTCATTGGGTCAAACTGGAGGTGATCCCGGATCCCAAATATCTTCTCCCCGATCCGGTTGGCACGCTTGAGGCAGCGAAAGTGCTGGTCAAAGAGGGATTTGTTGTTCTGCCCTATATCAACCAAGACCCGGTCTTAGCCAAACAGTTGGAGGAAATCGGCTGTGCGACGGTGATGCCGTTGGCCTCCCCGATCGGTTCCGGGCAGGGGCTTCCGGACTTTCGCTGGTTGCAGATCATCGTGGAGCAGGCTAACGTTCCAGTGATCGTTGATGCTGGGATAGGAGCGCCATCTGATGCAGCACTGGCAATGGAGCTCGGTGCCGATGCCTGTCTCATCAACACCGCGATTGCCCAGGCTGGTGACCCTGTGAAGATGGCGCGAGCAATGCGATTGGCGATCGAAGCGGGACGTCTCTGTTATCTGGCTGGTCGCATTCCGAAAAAGCCGTATGCGTCGGCGAGTTCGCCGCTTGAAGGTGTCGTACGGTAGGAGTTGGCATGGCGTCGTGGCGTGGGATGCGACTTCGTGATGCGCTGCGACTCTATGTGATTACTGATCGAGCGCTCGCACGTGGCCGGTCGGAGCGTGAAATCGTGCACCAAGCGATTGCTGGTGGGGCGACAGCGATTCAGCTTCGCTGGAAGACTGGTCCGTTGAGTGAGGCGCTGCGTGTGGGGCGAGAACTGCGCGAGCTGTGCAGCCGGGAAGGGGTGCTCTTCGTCGTCAACGACCGGGTCGACCTCGCACTTGCTCTGGACGCAGACGGGGTACATGTCGGAGTGAGCGATTTACCGGTTGCCGAGACGCGTCGTTTAGTCGGTGATCAAGTCGTGATCGGCTTTTCGCCCGAGACCGTGGAGCAGGCACGAGAGGCTGAGGCGGCTGGTGCTGACTACCTGGGGGTGGGACCAGTGTTTCCCACTGTGACTAAACCAGACGCAGGTCCGGCGGTTGGTCTCGAGCACGTCCAGCGCATCGCTGCTGCGGTGCGGATACCGGTCGTCGGCATCGGTGGCATCACAGCCGAGAACGCCGGAGCCGTGATCCGAGCCGGTGCGGTCGGCGTGGCAGTGATTTCGGCAGTGGTGGGTGCCGATGATGTCCGCCTTGCGGCGATGCAGCTACGCAGCGTCGTGGATGCAGCACGAGCGGAACAGTCATGAATCCTCGGTCGGTACCACGGCTTCATCTGATCACCGATCTGACAGTTTGCTCTTTCGCACGGCTCTGTGAACTACTCCCGAAGCTTGTGCATGCTGGGGTGGATGCTATCCATCTGCGGGCGCCGGGTGTTGCTGCTGGTGACCTTTGGGAGATGGCGCAGGCGCTCCGTCGCCGCATTGTGCCGCCGGCGCTCTTGCTCGTGAACGATCGTCTCGATGTTGCTCTTCTTTGCCAGGCGGATGGGGTGCATCTTCCGGAAGGCGGATTGCCAGTGCATGTGGTCCGGAACCACCTTGGCGAAGGACGAGTCGTCGGCCGTTCGGTGCATAGTCTTGAGGCGGCACGGACAGCAGCGGCAGAGGGCTGTGACTACGTTATCTACGGGAACGTCTTCGAGACGGCGAGCAAACCCGGAGCGGCGGCTCGTGGACTCGACGCCTTACGGGAGGTAGTGAACGCCTTGCGTATTCCGGTGATTGCTATCGGCGGCATAACACCTGATCGTGTCCCAGCAGTTCGGGCGACGGGTGCACACGGTGTTGCCGTTATCCGCGGCATCCTTGCAGCAGACGATCCAGCTGCAGCTGCGCGTGCGTACCGGCGAGCAATGGATGGGGTGAGTGACGGATGGCGATTCGTGTGATGCTGAACGGGAAGCCGGTGGAGTTGGATGGAGTGGCGACGATCGCTGAGCTCCTGCGAGTAAGACGGATCGATCCCCGCCTGGTGGCTGTCGAGCACAACGGCGAGATTGTCTCGCGCGATCAATACGAGCAGCGGGAGCTTCATGACGGGGACACACTAGAAGTGGTGCATTTTGTCGGCGGTGGATGAGCCAAACGACTGGTGGCATATGCTGAACTGTTGGGCACGAGCGACTGGAATGATAACGCAGGGGAATGTGTGGTTACTCTGTTGAGTTCATGGCTATCGGATCGTCTTCGGGTTCCCATAAATGGCGTTCGAGATCGACACAGAACTCCTCGACAAAAGTGACCCCTTCGTCCTCAAGCAGCGCCCGCATGACAGCTGGATGTCCCCAAGCCCAACCCCCGGTCAGCTCGCCATGGCGATTGACAACACGGTGCGCAACTGCGGCAATCTCCGGCGGGGCGTTGTGCAGGAGCCAACCGACCATCCGCGCAGAGCGGGCCGCGCCAGCCGCACGGGCAATACGGCCGTAGGTTGTCACTCGGCCTGGTGGGATGCGGCGGACAAGAGCGTAGACCCGTTCCGCGAAGGTGGAATTGTACTTGGTCGAACCGTCACGAGGTCTGACCATGGTTTCAGATGCGACCCTCAACTAGAATGATGCCACTCGCCATCAAGCCTATCCCAAGTTACAGCTGGAGGGAGAGTAGCTCGTCGGGGAGGACGTCTGCCGGGAGAACTTGAACGTTGTCAAACAAGACCCGTTCGTGATTGGGTCGGCGATCGGAAGCAGCATAAGGTACAGGAAAACGGTGAGGGCGCGCAGGTTGACAAAAGCAGCGAGCTTCCTAACGACCTGCCAGGCAAGAAGTGCGATGCAGCTGCTGCCCAAGGCAACCAGTGGTAAGGCAGGGCAGCAGCCGCAACGATGGTGCCACCGAACAAGCTGGCAATACCTAGCGCGATGAGTTTGCTACGATGTGTGAACGGCAACCACTGATCAAGGATCGAGCTGTTTTCATTCATCTGCAGTTCCTTTGCTGGCGCCCCTCATGCGACCGGCTGCGGTCGCCAGGCTGCTTGGACAAGCGGTAGACTTGACAGGTACGGGTGCCAGAATGCATCCGCGCGAGACTGACAGTAGGAGACAAGTCCATGAGGAGTGTGCTCAAGAAAATCTTGGGCGACCCGAACGAGCGCGAACTCAAGCGTTTGCGTCGGATTGTCGACGAGATCAACGCGTTGGAGCCTGAAATCCAGCAACTCAGTGACGGTGAACTACGGGCAAAGACAGATGAGTTTAAAGCCCGTCTGGAATATGGTGAGACACTCGATGACATCCTGGTGGAAGCGTTCGCGGTTGTTCGGGAAGTGGCCCGTCGGACATTGAACATGCGGCACTTCGATGTGCAGCTCATGGCGGGGATTGTGCTGCACGAAGGCAAGATCGCCGAAATGAAGACGGGTGAAGGGAAGACATTGGTTGCGACCTTACCGCTGTACTTGAACGCCTTGCTTGGGCGGGGCTGCCATCTGGTGACACCAAACGACTATTTGTCCCGTGTCGGTGGTGGTTGGATGGGGCCGATCTATCATTTCCTAGGCATCTCGGTTGGTGTGATTACCCATGAATTTGCTGGCATCTATGATCCGACGTATGTGGCGCCGGATCCGAGCCCAGATGATCGCTTGAATCACTGGCGTCCGGTCAGCCGGCGAGAAGCGTACCTGGCAGATATCACCTACGGGACGAACCACGAGTTCGGTTTTGACTACCTGCGCGATAACCTGGTGTATCGCCCTGAAGATATTGTCCAGCGGGAGTTGTACTATGCTATTGTCGACGAGGTGGACAATATTCTCATCGACGAAGCTCGTACACCGCTGATCATCTCTGGTGCGGCGCGGGATACGGTTGACCGCTATTACCAGTTTGCACAAATTGCGCGGCAGCTACGGCGTGACGTCCACTATACGGTTGATCTCAAGCATCGGACAGTGACGCTGACGGAGGCAGGAATCGATCGCGTGGAGCGGCTGCTTGGTATTCCAGAAGGCCACAGCCTCTATGACGATCGGTACTCTGACGCGGTGCACTTTGTGGAGCAGGCGCTCAAGGCAAAGGAGCTCTATCTACGCGACCGTGATTACATTGTGCGTGATGGTGAGGTGATCATCGTTGATGAGTTCACCGGTCGCATGATGCCGGGTCGGCGGTACAGTGAGGGGCTTCATCAGGCAATTGAGGCAAAAGAGGGGTTGCGGGTCCGCCAGGAGACCGTAACGCAAGCGACGATCACGTACCAAAACTACTTCCGTATGTACGAGAAGCTCGCTGGGATGACGGGAACAGCGGCGACGGAGGCGGAAGAGTTCCAAACGATATACAATCTCGAGGTGGTGGTTATTCCCACCCACAAGCCGATGATTCGTCTTGATTACCCAGATGTGGTCTACCGGACAGAGGAGGGTAAGTTCCGGGCGGTTGTGCGTGAGATCAAGGAATTGCATGCGATGGGGTGCCCAGTGCTTGTGGGGACGACCTCAATTGAAAAGAGTGAATACCTCAGTCAGCTGCTGAAGCGTGAGGGGATTCCCCATGAGGTGCTGAACGCCAAGCACCATGAGCGTGAGGCGCTGATTATTGCCAAGGCTGGCCAGCGGGGCGCAGTGACGATTGCAACCAACATGGCCGGTCGCGGGACGGACATTATTCTCGGCCCCGGTGTGGCGGAGTTGGGGGGGCTGCATGTTATTGGGACCGAACGTCACGAGGCACGACGAATCGACAACCAGCTGCGAGGGCGTGCTGGTCGGCAAGGGGATCCCGGTTCGAGTCGGTTCTATGTCTCATTGGAAGACGAGCTGCTGCGACGGGTGGGGACTGATCGGATTGAGGGATTGCTCCAAAAATTGGGAATGGACGATGAACATCCCATCGAACATCCGTTGATCAGCCGGATGATCGAGGAAGCCCAGAAGAAGATCGAGGGCTACAACTTCGATTTGCGTAAGCACCTTGTGGAGTATGACAGTGTCATCAACAAGCATCGTGAGGTGATCTACGCCGATCGCCGGAAGATTGTCATGGGTGAGGACATGCGCGAGCATGTCCTGGGCATGGTGCGGCGCCAGATCGAAAAAGCGGTGAAACAGGCGTTTGAGGCTGCCGATGAGCCAGATCCAGAGGAGATCCTGCGCAGCTTTGTGGGGATTGTTGGTGATACAGACAGCCTTACACCGCGCGACTTGGAAGAGCGAGATGAAAACGAGCTTGTTGAGATGCTGTGGCAGCGAGCGCTTGCTCGGTATGAACGCCGCGAGGCCGAATTTGGCGCTGACACGATGCGGACAATTGAGCGTCTTGTGCTCCTCCAGGTGATGGATCGCTTGTGGATCGAGCATTTGACCGAAATGGAGCACATGCGGCATGAAGTGGGGCTGCAGGCGTATGGTCAGCTTGATCCACTCGTGGTGTATAAGCGCGAGGGCTATCGGATGTTCCAGCAGCTGGTGGAGAATATTGAGTATGACGTGGCGCGGCTGATTTACCGTGTTCAGCTTGCGCCAGCCCTGGCCCGGCCGGTTATGCAGGGCGGCACGCCAAATCGGGGTGGCGAGAGTGCCGGGCCAACGCGCAAAAAGCAGAGAGTTGGCCGCAATGATCCCTGTCCCTGCGGTTCAGGAAAAAAGTACAAACATTGCTGTTTAATGCGAGAAACTGGCCTGCGTTCCCCGAGCAGCTCTGTTCGAGGTTAATACTGCAGAGCTGTACATGGGTATTGCAATGTGAGAGTAGTAGGCACGTTTCTGCAGACCTCTTAAGTACGGTGGCGTGACACAGAGTCTCCTCTATTGCTCCAGTGGGCAGTGGGACGACTGGTGGGGGTATTTTGCCCTTCAGCAGATGGGTCACTTTCCTCCGTGCCGGAGCGGAACACGCCTCTACAGTGACTGCCTGCTATCCGGAATGGCGGCGTTATTCAGCCTGGTGGAGGCTGCCCGCTTCGGCGAGCAGCTTCTTGGAGGAAGGCTGATCTCTCTAGTCGCTCCTCGACGGCTACAGGGATGCTCGGTAGTGCAACGCCTGGGCCAGCGGCGGGAAAGTGGGCAAGTATGATGCCTCTGGAATCGTTCGATTTCTCCCCGATGTCATCTCACGCGTTTGAGCGTAGATTGGGGTAGGGGAGTGTCCTCTCTAAGTGCTTTGCTACCCGCCAGAGGCGCGTTGCAACTGTGCGAGCAGCTCCTTCAACCTCAGGGGAGAGTCCCGAGCCGATCTGAAACGAGCGGCCGACTATTCCGTAAAGGAAGAGGCGCGGGGGAAGCATCTCGAGCATTCGGGCCAGTTTAATGACTTCCAAGAGATTACAATGATGAGTCGAAATCATATTCACATCTGTGATTTGATCTTGATTATAGCAATTTACTCGAATGATAGTGCCTACCGGATATGCTGCTAATACCGCATCGACAAGATACACAAAAGAAAAGTCTTGCCATATATCGAGCAGAAGCGTCAGATCGCTTGACCCAAGCTCAACTGCTGATACTCCGGGCCAGTGAGCTGCCGCGATGTGTTTGACGATCCACGGTCCGACCCCGTCGTCTCCGCAGAGCTCATTACCAATCCCAATAACCAGCATGATCTTCCTGCTCATGAACTATCCTCCACGATGCTGAGGCGCAGGAAGTGGGTGGCGCAGGAAATACAAGGGTCATAGTTGCGTATCGCACGCTCGCAGAGGTGCGTTGCACGATCTTTCGGCATAAGAATGACCTGAGGAGCAAGGAGACGTAAGTCGTCCTCGATCCGTTTTTGGTTCTGTGCTGTCGGCGGCACAATCCATGCAGTCTGGATGATCCCATCGGCTCCAACCTCATAGCGGTGGTAGAGCAGACCACGCGGTGCTTCACTTGCTCCGAAGGCGATGCCGGGACGTATCTCATAGTCGACCCAGGGACGAGACGGCGGCTCGTAGTCATCGAGGAGATCCAGGGATCGTTCGAGGGCATGAATTATCTCCAGGCAGCGCACGATGATGCTTCGGAAGGGGTTCTGGAGCGGTGGGACGGTTCCTGTCTCGCGAGCCACTTCTTGGGCCAGAGAAGAGAGTTGGGAAAAGTTCAGATTAAAGCGAGCTAGCGGGCCAGTCAGATAACTCCCTCGCCCGGCCATCTCATAGTGGAGAGCTGTCGAGTGCGGCACCTGGCGCTCTCGAACAAGCTCCTCGAAATGACTCAGCGGGAGATCGAGTCCAGCACTTGAGGCAAGCTGACCATCAAGAATGGCGTATTCCGTTGGATGACGGAGAGCAACAAACTCATAGTTGGGCTCAAAGTCAGGGAACGGAAAATTGGCCACCCAACGTGCCAGTTCCAGGGCCGTTTCAAGGCCGCGCTGTAGTGGATCGCGGAGCCGGTGCAGTTCAGTCGGTCGAGGAACAGCATAGAAGCCGCCAACACGGACATTGACCGGGTGAATTTCGCGGCCGCCGATGAGGGTGAGCAGCTGGTTGCCTGCTTTCTTGAGCTGCAGTGCCCGCTGAACGAGCTCGCGATGGGTCTGGGCCATCTGGACGACATTGTCGACGCCAAGGAAATCGGGGGCGTGCAGCATGACGACGTGCAAGGTATGGCTCTGGATCCATTCGGCATAGTAGAGAAGAAGTCGGAGCTGTCGTAGTTCGGGAGGGATCTTGATCCCGAACAGACTCTCCAGCGCATTACAGGCACTCATCTGGTATGCCACCGGACAGATGCCGCAAATGCGGGCCGTGATATCTGGCGCCTCAGTATGCGGTCGACCGCGGAGTAAAGCTTCGAAGAAGCGGGGTGGCTCGTAGATCTGGAGACGAACGTCCATTACCTGTCCGTTCCGTACCCGAAGAAGCAGCCCACCTTCACCCTCGACACGTGCGAGTGCGCTGACCCGAATCGTCCGTTGCTGCTCATTGCTCGCCATCGGCAGGTTCCCGTTCGTCTACCGCGTTTGTCCCGACCCACTCGGTAGTCTTTGATGCGCCCTGGAGATCTGCATAACGCCTGCTCGCCTCCGCGAATGCTGGTGCCGCTGCGTTGAAGGAACGATAGAGTGGCACGAGATGCTGGGGTGTCAGCCCTGATTGCACTAAGAACCACGTACTAAGACTTTCGGTATTTGGTGACTCCATTGGACCAAAGCAACCATAACAGCCACGCCGGTAACGGGGGCAGAGGGCACCACAGCCAGTACGTGTGACTGGCCCAAGGCAGGGAGTTCCCATGGCGACCATAACACAGACGACCCCCTGCCGTTTGCAGTCTATGCAAACACTGTGTCCAGGGATGGATGGTCGGCGCCCCCGGAGAAACGCGGTGAGGAGCTCGATCACTTGCCCTTTATTCGGTGGGCAACCTGGCAGCTCGTAGTCGACGGGGACATAGGCAGAGGCTGGGAGGGAGTGCTCAAGGGTCCGCACGTACTCAGGGGATGCATACACAACGCGCTTAATGTCGTCGACATCCACAAAGTTGCGTAGTGCCTGGATACCGCCCGCTGTCGCGCAAGCGCCCATGGCGACCAGCACGCGACTTTGCCGCCGTATCTCGTAAATACGCTCGATTTCTTCCGGTGTGGTGATGCTCCCCTCAACGAGTGAAAAATCGTATGGCCCGTGCACAACTGCGCTCGACGCTTCGAGAAAGTAGGCGACTTCGAAGAGCTCGCCGAGCATGAGCAGTTCGTCCTCACAGTCGAGCAGGGTCAGCTGGCAGCCATCGCAACTAGCGAACTTCCAAACCGCCAATTTGGGGCTGCGGCGTCTTCGTGGCATCCTTCCCCCCAGGAGAGTCAGAGTTCGCGGATATCACGGTACGGCGCAAGGCGACTGTACGGTAGTACCGGACCGTCCTTGCAGAGGAAGAACGGACCGAACTGACAGTGTCCACAGAGCCCAATCCCGCATTGCATGTTCCGTTCTAATGAGAGGAAGATACGTTCATCCGGGATGCCGTGCTTCTGGAGTTCACGGACCGTGAAGCGCATCATAATCTCTGGCCCGCAGATCATGGCCACTGTATTGGTGGGCTCAAAGAGGGCTGTCACCTGCCGAATCAAGTTCGGAACCACCCCAACCTGGCCCCGCCACGATGGGTCAGGGTGATCGACAGTCACATACACAGTGATTTTCGCCCGTTGCTGCCAACCGCTAAGGTCACGGCGGTACAGTAGGTCGGCAGGACTCCGCGCACCGTACAGTACGACTACCTGCCGGTAGCGCCAGCGTTCGCGGAGAATGGCTACTAGCGCCGAACGAAGGGGAGCAAGACCGAGGCCGCCGGCGATCAAGAGAACGTCTTGACCGTAAGCTGCCTCGAGTGGCCAGCCCGTTCCAAATGGCCCTCGCACCCCAATGTGATCGCCACGGTGTAGCGCGACTAGGTGCCGAGTCACCGAGCCAACGGCACGGATAGTATGCTCGAGTTCGCCAGGACGGCGTGGTAGACCGCTTATCGAAATCGGAACCTCACCGATTCCGTACACTGAGAGCATCATAAATTGGCCAGGCTGTGCATGAAGAGTTGCGTCGCACAGAGAGCGCAGCCGTAGTGTCACGGTGTCACGTGTTTCACGACGCCGACCGATGACAAGGAAGGGGAGTGGCACGAAGGGACTCCCGGTCACTTGGGTGGTGAGTGCTCGGTGGTCCATTAACGCTCCCTCGGTGGCCCGTAGAGATCGAGTAACTGCAGACGAGCAGCCTTGAGACGCTCAGTGACCACAAACAAGAGGCGTTGGACAAGGCGAAGGCCCAAACAGCAGTCCTCTCGGAACAGCGCCCGAAGTTGCTCAGCATCGAACACGACAGCGGTTGTTGGTTCAAGTGCTCGGGCGTCGAACTCCCATCGGCTAGGAGCAAGCATCCACGACCAACCGACCGCGCTTCCTCCTTCAACGGTTTGGAGCGGGCGTGGCCCGTGACCTGGTACAAAGAGCTCAATGGAGACAAGTCCGCTCACAATGAGATAAAAGGCGGTGGCTGGCTGGCCTTCGCGTAGCAGGTAGTCATCAGGTGCATAGTGGGCAATGCGCGCGCAGGTTGCGAGGTGAGCCTGTTGGTCCTCACTAAGATCAGCGGTGAACGGATGTGTGGCCAGTAACTCAAGGGGTGAGCGATCGTTCATTCCACACCTTTCGTCGTCTGTCCAGTGCTAGCAATGGTGGCAGCTTCAACCGTCAAGTCGATGCCAACAGGACACCAGGTGATGCACCGTCCGCAACCAACGCAGCCAAAGGTGCCAAACTGTTCCACCCACGTTGCGAGTTTGTGGGTAAGCCACTGCCGATAGCGGGAGCGTATGCTCTGACGTAACGATTTTCCTGCAGTGTACGTGAAGGAGAGTGTGAAGCAGGTGTCAAGGTGGCGGATGCGTTCCGTAGTTGCTCCGGTGAGATCGGTTCGTTCCTCGGCAGTAAAGCAGAAGCACGTGGGGCAAACGAGAGTGCAGTTGCCGCAGGCAAGGCACCGCTGCGCAATGGTATCCCAGTGTGGGTGCTCAAGGTTGGCCAAGAGGGCCGCTGGTAATCCAGCTGTCTGGAGCTGACGGCCCATGCTGGCTGCTGTCTGGGCTATCGCGCGTTCGGCAGCTGCCAAGTCGGATGGCTGTGCCGGACGATGTGGTAACTGCTGCAGGATAGCGGCGCCGCGCGCCGATCCAACCTCCACGACGAACCGATGAGTTTGAGGTTGCACGAGCTCGGTCAGTGCGAGGTCAAATCCGTGCGTCGCCCTCGGACCAGTGCCCAGAGAGACACAGAAGCAGGTGCGCGGCGTAAAGTGCGCACACTGGACGGCAACCAGGAACGCCTGTCTACGGCGCTCCGCGTAGCTGGGATCGACATACGGGCCCCGAAGCAACACCCGATCAAGCACCATGATGGCGTGCAAATCGCAGGAACGAACGCCAAGGAAAGCCAAACGCGCACCGTCTTCAGCTGGCTGGTTGATCCTCCATCCGTCAGCACTGTGGCGTGCTCGCCAGAGGACAACTGGAGATGGGTAGAGAAAACGCTTCCATGAGTGGGGACCGACGGCATAGCCGAAGACGGCAGTATCTTGCCGCTGTTTGACGCGATATCGACCGGCGTCCTGCTCATCCTCCCAACCGAGGGGTAGGTCATCAACCTGACTGATCACGTCGTATCCGATCGCGCCGTCACGGAGAGTTGGCCCGATCACCCGATAGCCCTCGCGTTGGAGCAGAGTAATGAGCATCCCGAGCCCGTCAACGTCAATGATCATGTGACTTGCCACGGGCGTTTCTCCAGTGAGACAGCAACCTCTCTTCGGGGCAACCGGAGAGCGCTGAGCAGCGGTTAATCCCACCTCAGGTTGATTCCGCCGGCGCTCTGCCATTGCGTCTGGGGGAAGTATAGCACGATCGCACGGGGAGGTACTGCAAGCACGGAGGCGGTACGTTGTGGAAAGCACCGTTGCTCTGCAGCACAACCATCGGGCAACTGTTTCTCTAGGATGTTCGTCCCGTGTTGGTGCTGGGAGTACCTGTGTGCGATACTGAGAGCAGGCATGCGATGCCAGGGGCTTGTGCTGTCCCGAGAACGTGATTAAAGAAACATTCACAGATGCTTTTCGACGCCATGCATAGGCTATGGTTGAGCCGCTGGTGCTGGGCCGAGCTCGGCTGGCCCTAAAAAGTCGTCGTTTTGGGAAGGGGTGAAGCTTGTGAAGCCGTATCTTGCAGAGTTTTTCGGCACGATGTTCCTGGTACTTCTAACGAATGGGACGGTGGCAACAGCTCGCTTAGCACGGTCGCATGGCGTCAGCAGTAACTGGCTCACAATTGTTGCAGGGTCAGCGGTGGCAGTTGTGGTGGCTGTGGGTTCATCAGTGTCATGGAGTGGTGGGCACGTCAATCCCGCCGTGACGGTCGCATTGGCAGTTTGGGGGCTCTTTCCGTTTGCGCAAGTACCTGGGTATCTGCTTGCCCAGTGTAGTGGCGGCTTTGTTGGAGCCGTGCTTGTCTGGGCCGCATTCTGGCCACACTGGGAGGTGACCACTGATCCCGCTGTCACGCGAGGGGTATTTTGCACCGCACCTGCCATCCGGAGCTGGCCGTCTAACTTGGTTGCCGAAGGGATCGGAACAGCGGTACTGGCCTTTGGTGTCGCGCTGCTCGCGCGTGGTCTGCTCCCCCTGGTCGCTGCACCCCTCTGGGTCGGCGGACTCGTGTTCAGTGTCGGCCTCGCACTTGGTGGAACGACCGGTTTCGCCTTAAATCCAGCCCGTGACGCGGCGCCACGCTTGGCCTACACCCTGCTACCGATTCCAGGCCCACGAGATCCAGACTGGAGATATGGTTGGGTTCCGGTGATCGGACCAAGTATCGGTGCCGTTGTTGGCGTGGGGCTTGCTACCCTTCTCGCTTGAGAGCGGAAAACGCTGTGGCGAGGAGGCATGGTAACAGTCGCTCCCCTCGCCACTACTGTCACCGCGCAGCTGCCATTAGGGTTGGAGCACGGTCGCTTTCATCGGAATGTGTCCCGCTTCCTCAAAGTGAAGCTCGACCTCGATAGTATCTCCCGGATTCAGGTCACGCTTCAAGCCGATCAGCATCACATGCAGTCCACCCGGCTTGAGTTCCACAGTGCCGTGAGCTGGCACATCGATCCCCTCAACCGGCTGCATCTTCATCACGCCACCCTCCATCTTGGTCTCGTGGAGCTCGACAGTCTCAGCCACGTCACAGTGAGCGTGGAGCAGCCGGTCAGGTCGATCGCCAGTATTCTGGATGAGCATATACACGGCGCTCAAACCATTGCTCTGCGTTGACGCTCGTGCCCAGACGTTCCGGATAACCAAACTTCCACTCTGAAACTCGTTTTGTACCGCAGGAGTTTTCATCGGCATCCCGTGCGCTTCGTGCCCCATGGTCGGTGTGGGTATTGTTGTTGGCGTGGGAGCAGGAGTCGGCGTCGGGCTAGGAACTGGAGTTGGGGTCGGTTGAGCCACAGCCGCGGGGGTCGGTGATGGAGCAGTCGTTGGTGTCGGTGTGCCACCGCCAGCGCAGGCCACAGTGAGCACGAACCCTAGACTCGTAACCAAGCCAACAAATACCAGGACACGACGTGACACCAGTCGTGGCATCGCCATTCCTCCTCGTCTCTGTGCTGATCCTGTTTAACGCTTAGGACTTCAAGAGTGCGCGGAGGTCGCTCGCCACCTGCTCCGGTGTCAGGCCAAACGGTAGGACAACTCGCAACTTACCTTCGCGATCGAGGACGAAGGTCGACGCTGTGTGCTCCACGAGGTATCCAAGGGCAGAGGTCGACTCGATCTTTGCATAGTGGACGCCGAAAGCAGTTGCGAGTTCCTGGATCGCTGCCTCATCCCCGGTCAGCCCTAGGTACGACGGATCGTAGGTTGCTAAGTAATTGGCAAGTCGCTCCGGTGTGTCGCGCTCGGGATCTACTGAGATGAAGACGAACTGGACGCGATCTGCCTGATTGCCGAGCAAAGCACGAGCTCTGGTGATCGTCGAAGCGGTCATGGGACAGACATCCGGGCAGTGGGTGTATCCGAAGAAGACGACGGTCACTTTACCACGGAAGTCGGTTACACTATGCAGCTGCCCATCACTTCCCTGGAGGCGCACTGCCGGAACATCCTGTGGTGGACCAAGCACCAGACCGTTGAAGGTTGGTCTCGCCAGGCGCGATTGCCAGAAGTACCACCCTACAACCGCCAAGACGAAGGCGAGCACGACCAACTCAGCGACAAGCAGGCGTCGGACCCATGGGCGTACCGGCATGGTTCAGGTCCCTCCGACGTTGCAGGTGAAGAAGAGGTGCGCCGCTTCGTACAGGTAGCGCCGCAGGCTCCGGCTCTCACGGATCTCCCGTTCCAGTGCTGCCATGTCGGCTGCCAATGTTGTGCGTTGCGGAGGAACCCGGTACTCGGCTCGCACAATCCCAGTTGGATCAACGATAACCAGGATTGGATCGACGGATGATCCGGAAGCGCTGAGGGAGCGCGGTGCGCGGAAGCCATCAAGGATTCGCTCCAGCTGTTGCGCATCCTGGCTTCCCAAGACGCGCCAGGGCACTGCTGCGGGAACGAGTGAGGCTTCCAGCTGTGCGAGTTCCTCCACATTTACCGGCTCGGCGACGATCCAAAGGAGCTGCACCCGTTCATCGGTGGCCTGTACTGGCACAGCATTGGCAACGCGTTCGCTCCACTCCCGGCAGGGATCCTCGCAGTGGGCGGGGCCAAAGGTGATGAGCAGTGTCTGGCCCCGCAGCGAGTCACTGGAGACGGTCTGGCCCACAGAATCTTGCAGGCCAAAACCCGGTGCGACCCGCAACCGAGGGAGTACCCGCGGTGCAGCAAGTGCACTCCAGAGAAGCGAGAACACTGCCGCTGACAGGACAATGATCAGTACGAAACGGCGAACCACCCGTATCCATCCTCACTACAGCATCACACACCGTGAGCACGGCGAGCGCATCAACCGCGCACGGTGTCGAACCGCGGAGGAGGAACGGGTGGGCGAACACTTTGACCGGTGGGGGGATGGCGTGATCTCTCGTGGATGCGCTCACAGGCCAGCAGGAGAATGAGGAGAAACGAGACCAGGACAATCATCGGCACCGCCGTGCCGACCGGGATCGACGATGCGGGAATACTCAGTTGCGGCCTGTCCAGGAGGTCAACTCGAGAGAACGGCTCTCCACGTCCAGCCGGACCGTCATGATGATGATGCCCAGGTACTTCAAACCACAGATGTGGGTGTGGCAGCTGTGCGCCGCAGGCACAAGTGGCTGGGTTCGCCGCTGCAAACCAGGTGGTCCCTAGCAGTATAAGGAGGAACGTAAGTGTGCTGAGTCGCTGCGGCACCATTCTTGCTCCCAAGCGCGCCACACCTCTTCAATCGGTAATGATACGGCGTATGGCTACGGCGCAGCAAGGATCGAATCTACCCCTTATCTTTTCCGGCCTTTGCGATCTTTGAGGCGCGGTGCCACTATGGGTCCTGCCGGGAGGTATCTCCGGCGATTCTAGGGGCGCTGCTGTCTTTCAGAGCTGAGCGCTTCGGGGGCCGAGGTGGTGGTTCAGCGGTACGACTGGCTTCCGTACATGCGTGAGGGTGTCACTCAGAGCACCGCTCTGCAGTGGCTGCAGCGCAATGGGTATGTCCTTGCGATGTGGGCCGAGACGAGCTGAGGTGCGACGTTTCGGCAAGACGGAACGTCACGCGTTCGCAGAATCGACTGACCACACAGCCGTCATGCTGCGCAAGTTGCCGACGGGAGTTGGGGTGATGCTTGATCAGTGTTCACCAACAGCCGTGGCAGGAGCGGTTTCCGGCGGGTTCGTGGTCCTCGAGAGACGCTTTTATCTGTGTTCACGACAGTCCCATTGACGTTGGGTCACACAGTGTTGCTTGCTGACAGCTGTTCCCGCGTGTCAACTGCACTCAGTGGGGCTTGTGCTACTTGGAAAGTGAGGCATGACTTCTTCGACGAAAGCCTGGAGGGCTTCGAAGTCAACTGGTGGGCGTAGCGTAAGATTGATCCAATCTGCACCTGCTTCCCGATAAGCCTGGAGCTCCTCAGTGATCTTGCTTGGACCCCCAACAAGCCACCCGGGTTGTTCCAGGGCTTGCGGGCCGACTTGCTCTGCGAGGTGGGCACGGAGACGTGCGACCACCTGGTCGTCGTCCTCTGGAGCCATATACAAGCCTACCTGCACTGCCAAGCGAAGAGTAGCTGGGTCGCGTCCCTCAACCTCGCACCAGTGCTCGAGTGCTGCCCGCTTTTGGCGGAAACCCGCGGGGCTGACATATGGGATGTTCCAGCCATCGGCATAGCGTGCCGCAATACGTGCCGTGCGCCGTTCTCCAGCACCACCCACCCAAAGTGGGAGCTGAGTTTGTCGTGGCTTGGGCAGCACGCGGGCCTCGCGAAGTTGAATCCATCGTCCTTCAAAGGTCACGGCGTCCTGTTCGAGCAAGGCACGCAAGGCCTGGATGCCTTCCTCGAGCTGGTCGAGCCGTTCGCGATCCGAGAGGAAGGGGTAGCCGAAGGCCCGATACTCCGGCTCGTGCCATCCGGCACCAAGCCCAACTTCGAGCCGTCCTCCACTGAGGTGATCAATGGTCACGAGAGATTTGGCGAGGAGCCCGATATTTCGGAACTGAACGGCGAAGACCATGCATCCGAAGCGGATGCGCACTGTCTCACAAGCGATGGCCGACAAGAGAGCGATGCTTTCAAAGTGAGGAATCTGGTCGGACGTGCGGGCGTAGAAGTGATCCCAGACCGAGAACCAGTACAAGCCATGAACATCGGCAAAATGCCAGAGTTGGCGCAGTTCGTCGACTGTCGTGTTTTGTGGCCCAACGTGGATTCCGAATCGCATCGGAGTCATCCCGCCTCCCTTGTCCTGGGCGGCCGGCTGCCGAACCGCCACTCGATCCTACTGTATGTGATAGTGGGCGTAAATACCCTGCCGACCTCAAGGGGTCGGCAGGGTACTGTGGTACGTCACATGTCGAACAGAAGGTCAGCGAACTGGTACAGCCCAGGGGGACGGCCGACAAGGAGGCGGGCTGCCTGGAGCGCGCCAGCCGCATAGGTGCGGCGACTTTGTGCCCAGTGGGTAATCTCGATCCCCTCTTCATCGGAAGCGAAAAGTAAGGTATGTCGGCCGATTTCGCCGCCAGCACGAATGGCGTGGATCCCCAGTTCTCCTGGCTGTCGCATGGCGAGCCCGGGTCCCCGACCGTACACAAACGGGGTGTTGACGGCTCGCGCTGCGGCGATAACCCGTGCCAGAGTCAGCGCCGTGCCAGATGGTGCATCGCGCTTCTGCCGGTGGTGTCTCTCCAGGAGCTCGCAGTCCCAGCTGGCGAGTACCCGTGCGAGCTTCGGCACGATTCGCAGGAGCACAGCGACGCCAATGCTGAAATTTGTTGCGTGTACCACCGGAATAGATGCTGCAGCCTGCCGTATGGCGGCGAACTCCGATTCGCGAAGTCCGGTCGTGCCACTCACAAAGGCTACGCCCGCATCAGCGGCGGCGATAGCCGCCTCGGCTGTCACCTCTGGCCGGCTGAAATCAATGACGACATCGACATCCGTGACGAGTTCGAAGCGGTCATGCGTGAGCCGGACATTGCAGGGTAGCAAGCGAGCTGCCTCGGCTAGATCGCGACCCGGGCTAAGAAGGCCAGCAATAAGCTCGATATCTGGGGCGGCGGTAGCGAGTTCGGCGACAACCCGTCCCATGCGTCCAGTAATCCCGACGAGTGCTACGCGTAACATCAGGCAGCCTCCCCCACGGTGCGGGCAAGCCGCTCGGCGGTGTGTGGACAGGAGGCAAGAATGGCCTGCAGGCGTTCTCGATGCACTGGGTTTAGCGGTGAAAGCGGTAAGCGAACCTCGGCACGGCACAGGCCGAGTAGCTCTGCTGCAGCCTTGACAGGTACGGGGTTCGTCTCGATAAACAACGCACGGGCTAGCGGGAAAAGTTCGAGGTGAAGCTGTCGTGCGCGTTCCAGGTCCCCACCAAGTGCAGCACGAACCATCGCGACCATCGCCGCTGGAGCGATGTTCGCTAAGACGGAGATGACGCCGCGACCACCTACGGCAAGAATGGGAAGTGTCAGTGAGTCGTCACCGCTGAGAATCGCGCAGCGATCCCCGACGGCGAGTACCAGCTCACTGACTTGATCAAGAGAGCCGCTGGACTCTTTGATGGCGACGACCGGTGCCTGCTCTACCATCCGGCGGGCCGTTTCTGGGGCAAGGTTGACTCCCGTTCGGCTGGGAACGTTGTAAACCACTAACGGGAAATCGACAGCGTCAGCAATGGCAACAACATGACGGAGGAGGCCCTCCTGCTGCGGCTTGTTGTAATACGGTGTGACCACCATGGCGGCGGTAGCTCCGAGCTCGCGTGCGATTCGCGTCCGGGTGATACTCACCGCGGTTGAGTTGGTTCCAGTACCGACAATGACCGGAACACGGCCAGCTGTGCGTTCGATCACCAGCGCGGCGACGCGTTGCCACTCGGTATCGGTCAAACTGGGTGTTTCACCTGTCGTCCCGCACGGAACAAGCCCATCAACTCCCTCGGCTAGAAGCCAATCAATGAGGCGACCAAGCGCTGGCTCGTCAATCTTCTCATCAGCGAATGGGGTAATCACTGCCACGAACGTTCCCTCAAGCATGCCGTTCCCTCCGTCGCTGCAAACTTGTTGCACGATGACCGTGCGACTTTGCGAAGCCGCACCAGCAGGCCACAACGCATCGGCTCCACACAGCCGAATGCGGACGGGCGTGTTGTCAATGCGGAATTAGTGAACGGGGGAACTGCGTTTCAAGGGATAGACGCGGCGAGGAGCACTAGGCAGGAGATGCCTGATGAGGGAAGTCTCTGCATACTGGTGAGCTTGGGTTGGCGTCGTCACAGCACCCATCTCATCGACTGAGCTCGCTTTCTGTTCATAGTATCAGTCTCCTTTCCGACTGTCAAGAGGAAGACTCCGGCGGGTTCTGAGGCGTTGTCCGCGGAGGGCTGCAGTGACCGGATGGCTTGTCTGGTGTGGCACCACTCTAGCCAGCCTCCCGTGTCACTGATCGCAGCAGAGGAGGTCGCTAAGCTGAGGCTGAAGGAGCATTATCTGTAGTCCACGCAGGTGCACCAATCGCTGTCCTGAAACGGGGAATCTCAAGCGCTGCGGCTCACCTCTTTTCCGACGATTCTGAAGTCTCGCTCAGGCAGAGCTCCGGGTGGTTCCGATCGACAATTCCATGCACGATCGAGGCACCAAGAAGGGTGTGAAGCTGCTCGGCGAGCCAGTTGGCCGCCTCTTGTGCTGCCATGTCAGTGACGTGTCGGAAGGCATCGATGGGGAAGAAAATCCTCCGTGAGTCTGGGGTCACAAGGCCGAGTCGGCTCTGCCGCCAGACCCAGCGACGGGTGCGGATTTCGTCGGCGTGTGCGTAGACGAATTCGCCGGGCTCGGGGATTTCCGTCTCATCTTGGTTGAGTGGCTGGAACCGATCGCCAGGTTGGCTCGGTCGAACCGTGAGTCCCTGGGGTGCACTTTCGAGATTGTGGGCGCCGATTGGGACTAGGAAGCGAAGCGAGGCTGCATTTGCGAGATCGACGGCGGGATTGATACTTGGTGGTGGATTTCCCTTGAGTGTCCGACGCAGGAGAGACTCGACTGAGCTCTGATAGGTGCTTGCCGACCAACCGAGTACCCTGAAGGCCTGTCGCCAGACGGCGATCTCTGGGAGCTCCTTTGGATCGGTGCCAACCAGCCGTTCCTGGGTTGCACGGATGATCTCGGCCAAGATGGCACGAGCGGTTTCAGAAGAGCGACGGTTATCAACATTGTGAGCGACGATCACAACAACGAGATAATCGGGAAACTTGGTGAAAATTTCCTCGGCGACCGAGAACCGAATCATCACCGATCCTTTCCAGTCTCAAGCAGGGCAGGGCTGTACTGCTTCCTGACGTGCAACCTGTTCGTAGACCCGCACCACTGTGGTTGTGACGCGGTGCCAAGAGTAACGAAGTGCGGCTTGTCGTGCACCAACCTGGAGGCGAGAGCGCAGTCCGTGATCGGTGAAGGTGCGAATGGTTGCTGCAGCGAGCGCATCTGGATCGTCTGGGGGCACGTGAAGTCCCGAGATCTCGTGTTCCACGGTGAAACGGAGTCCACCCACACGACTCGCGACAACTGGGGTGCCACAGGCCATTGCTTCAACGGCAACAAGACCAAATGATTCGTACCGTGAGGGGATAAGACACACATCAGCAGCGTTGTAGAAGAGGGGGAGCTCGCTTTGTGGTCGTGAGCCAAGGAAACGGATCGACTCAGCAAGGCCGAGGGCCTGAGCTTCGGCAATGACACGGGCTAAAGCTCGATCGGGCTGAGGTCCATGCACACTGTTTTCGCAGACTCCTCCGAGGAAGAGGAGCAGTGGTTGTTCTGGTGTCAGGATCGCCTGGACACGTTGCCACGCCTGCAAGAGCGTGTCTATGCCTTTGACAGGGTCAATTCGGCCGACGAAGAGGGCCGTTGGCCGATTCGGTTCGATTCCCATGTGCGCACGGGCCGCAGCGCGGTCCAACGGCCGGAAATGTTCTGCGTCTACTCCAGGCGGAACAGTGCAAAGGCGCCCTGGAGGAGCACCGAGCTCGCTCGCAATCGTCTGATGCTCGTCTGGATTCGCGGCGATCACGGCGTCGGCGATGCGTGCCAGCCCTTGCTCCACTTGCAGGCGTAGTACGGATTCCGGTGGGCCTGCTCGAGCAGTATTTTTCAGCACAGCCAGCGTATGGAACATTTGAACAAACGGAATGTTCCAGTATCGCTGGAGGTGATAGGCGGCCCATCCGGAGAGCCAGTAGTGGGCGTGGATCACATCATAGAGCTGTGGCTGACCAGAGACACAGTAGGCCAACTCGCTGACGAATTCGGGAATGTAGCAGAAAAGTTGCTCCTTGGCGAGAGGAGTTGCAGGGCCAGCGTCGAGTGTCAGGACGCGGACGCCTGGGAAGAGCTCGACAACGGCGGGAACATCAGGATGATCACGCCGAGTGAAGATGTCTACTTCGATCCCACGCTGTGCCAGGTGGCGACTGAGTTCACGGATATAGACGTTCATCCCGCCAGCACTTCCGATACCTGGTTGGGCGAGCGGCGATGTATGGAGGCTGATCATCGCCACCCGTCGGATGGCGACTGCAGGGAAGTACTTGCGGTGCTCAGTCGCTGTGTCCACTCGTTTGAAACCCCTTCTTGCTTGCCGAGGGCAGGAGACCGAAACAAAACCACCGACACCACTGGCCGGTGGCGGCGGGCTCCACGTGCTTGGCGCCCGCGGAGGGACTCGAACCCCCGACCACAGGGCTTAGGACGCCCCGGCTCTCTCCCCTGAGCTACGCGGGCGCATCACCCAGCACAACGTCAATTCTAGCCGACTAGCTGGGTGCACGGCTAGGCTTCCTTGGCAGGCCACTCTGCACTGTGCTATACTGCCGCCGGATAAGCGGGGAGTGGCGCAGCCCGGTTAGCGCGCCGCGTTCGGGACGCGGAGGTCGGAGGTTCGAATCCTCTCTCCCCGACGGCTGGGCCGGCTAAGCCGG
The DNA here is from genome assembly GCA_938028665.1 of uncultured Thermomicrobium sp. Classification (GTDB taxonomy): domain Bacteria; phylum Chloroflexota; class Chloroflexia; order Thermomicrobiales; family Thermomicrobiaceae; genus Thermomicrobium. The sequence goes on from CALIMB010000014.1 coordinate 47,483, forward strand.
CCTTTTGCTTCTCACCACGGGGTCCAGGAATGGACGAACGGTCACAAAATGATTTGCAACTGCAGCAGCACCTGCGTTCGCTTCCTGCTGTCTCAACACTCTTGCAGATCCCCGAGATCCAGCCGTTTGTCCAGGCACTTGGTGAGCGCGCAGTTGTCCACGTGGCGCAGAAGGTGTTGGCCGCAGCGCGGCGCCGCATTCTCGCAGGCGAGTCACCCCTTAACGTTGTCACGTGGCTGCAGCATGAACTGCAGCGTCTCCTGCGGCCACGCCTCGAACCAGTGATCAATGCGACCGGTGTCATTATTCATACAAATCTCGGGCGAGCTCCTGTTAGCGAAGAAGCAGCGCTCGCCATGCTGGAGGTTGCTAGGCGCTACACGGCGTTGGAAATCGAGCTGGAATCAGGGCGCCGCGGCGGCCGCATGAGTGAAGTAAGTCGCCTCTTGTCGATGCTCACAGGGGCCGAAGCGGGGCTGGTTGTCAATAACAATGCAGCAGCGGTGCTCCTGGTGCTGAGTACGTTCTGTGCGGGGCGTTCGGTTCTCGTCTCGCGCAGTCAGGCTGTGGAGATTGGCGGTGGGTTCCGAATTCCCGATGTGCTGCGGCAGAGTGGTGCGCGTTTGATCGAAGTCGGAACAACCAACCGCACCTATGTGCGTGATTATGCCGAAGCGATCACCGATGATACGGCAGCCATCCTCTCAGTGCACCGAAGTAATTTTCGTATTGTTGGCTTCACGGCGCAACCCGAGCTTCGGGAGCTCGCGGAGCTCGCACATGCCCGTGCGCTCTTGCTGATCGAAGATCTCGGCAGTGGTGCTCTGCTTGACACTGCTGTCTTTGGACTGGAGCACGAGCCGACTGTTCAGGAGGCGATTGCTGCCGGCGCGGACCTCGTCTGCTTTTCCGGGGACAAGTTACTAGGTGGCCCACAAGCCGGGATCATTGTGGGGCGGCAGGAATTGATTGAGCGTGTCGAACGGCATCCGCTGGCTCGTGCCGTCCGTGCCGATAAGACGGCGTTGGCGGGGACCGCGCTGACGCTGCGTCACTATCTCCGTGGGGAGGCAGTCGAGAAAATACCGGTTTGGCGCATGATCGCCACCCCAGTTGACGCGCTCGTCGAGCGTTGCCGAGCGTGGGCGGAAGCGTTAGCGGATGTGATTGAAGCGGAAATCGTCCGCACCGAGGCAACGGTCGGAGGTGGTTCGCTGCCCGGAGAGACGTTACCAAGCGTGGCACTCGCCTTACCAGCGGCGACGATTGCTCAAAAAGTCCCCGGTCTTTCCGTCGATGAATTGGCACGTCGCTTGCGTATTGGTCAGCCGCCAGTTATTGGAAGGGTTGAGGAGGATAACCTCCTACTCGATGTTCGCACAGTCCTTCCCGAGCAAGACGAGGCTCTTATCCAGGCGCTGCGGCGGGTTCTGCAACCTACGTGACAGGATCACGGGTGTCGCGGAAGTATGGACTTGGCTCGGGGTAGAACTCCGGGAAGCGTTGCTTCAGCGCTTCAATGAGCTCGAGCGCTGTTCGAAGGGCTGCACGATCACCTGATTCTTCTGCTGCGCGTACCTCACTGAGGAGTGACCGCAGCCGTTCATCATGGCGTTCCCGCCGAAGTCGCCGAAAGGCGTCGCGGATGGCCTGCCGGGCGAGCGCGGGCGGGAGTTCCGGTTGCGCCGCAATTCGTTCACGCAGCGTTTGGGCATAGTGACGCAGCTCTTCCGGAATAGCCGCGTCATCGAGGGTGTGTCTAACGAGGACCAGTCCAAGAAGTTCCCGGTGCTGGGCATCGAGGAGTGTCTCATTGTCAAGCTCAGCGGTGAGCCCCCGGGCTGCTTCAGGATAACGGAGCAGGAGGGCCACAAAGTGCTGTTCAGGAGTAAGTGGACGAGTACCTGCGGGCGGATTCGCTGGGGCTTTGGCCGTGGTCAGCGGGCGACGCCGGTAAGTGGCCAGCGCACGCCGGACGGTTTCCTCCGGCAGCTGAAGACGGCGGGCAATGGTACGCGTATAGAGGTCGATCTGGACAGGGTCACCAAGCTCAAGGAGCACAGGCGCCACACGTTGCAAAATCTCAGTCGCAGCACGGAAGTCAGTGCAGTGTTGCTCGCCGAGCAGAACACCGAGATAGTAATCGACAAGGGGAACAGGTTGCGCAAGTGCTTGGTCCCATCGCACGCGGTCGGTGCGGATAAGGTCATCGGGGTCATAGCCCTCGGGCAACACGATGACGGAAAGTTCGATGCCGAGCGTCCGCTCAAAGCGGATCAGCTGGCGCGGATCAGCGACGGGGCGCTCTTGGTCAGCGAGCGTCGTGCGAAGCAGTTCGAGGCCCCGCAGCGTCGCTTGATGCCCAGCTGCGTCAGCATCAAGGGCGAGCAGAATGCGATCGGCGAGTTTCCGCAGTTGTCGCGCCTGTCGCTCAGTCAATGCTGTACCCAGTGAAGCAACAGTGTTGGTGTAACCGAACTGGTGGGCAGTGATGGCATCAAGATACCCCTCGACGACGACGACAGTACGTTGCTGACGGATCGCCTCTTGTGCGAGGTCGATCGCATAGAGGACACGTCCTTTGTCAAAAAGCACTGTCTGCGGTGAGTTGAGGTACTTTGGGTGAGCATCACCCAGGGTGCGGCCACCGAAGCCAAGCACTTGGCCGTGGTGGTCGCGGATGGGGAAGATGAGACGATTACGAAAGCGATCGCTGATGGAACCGTCCTCGCGCCGGACGACAAGACCGGCATCCAAGAGTTCCTCTGAGGATGCGCCGTGCCTCGTCAGATAACTGAGCAGCGCCGTTGAGGTCTCAGGGGCAAATCCCAGTCCGAACCGTTCTGCTGTTGTGCGGTCGACACCACGTCGAGCCAGATAGTCGCGTGCCGGCGCGCCAAAGGCGGTGGACCACAGGATGTGTGTGAACCATGCAGCTGCTAGGCGGTTCAGCTCGGCTACCCGTTGACGGCGCTCGTCTTCGACCCTATCGGCATGTCGGAGGGGAGCGAGGGTGATACCGGCTCGTTCGGCCAAGCGTTCGAGTGCCTCACGAAAGTGGAGTCGTTCGGTGCGCATGAGAAAGGTGAGAGCATCTCCACTGGCGCCGCAGCCGAAGCAGTAGAAGGACTGTGTTTCCGGAAAGACATAGAAGGATGGCGTCTTTTCCTGATGGAACGGGCAGAGGGCCTTAAAATTCTTGCCGGCTTTCTGGAGCTGCACGTAACTTCCGATCAGCTCCACAATATCGATCGCCTCGCGTACGCGCTCGACGTCTTCGCGTCCCATGGCATCACCCGACGAACGACCAGAATCGGGGCAGGTAGATTGCCTCAAAGCAGGCGAGGGCGTACCGGTCAGTCATGCTCGCAACGTAGTCAGCAGCGATCCGTTCCACTGGCTCGTCAGGGAGATTACGACGAAAGTCCTCTGGCATCTCTTCTGGATGCCGAACGTAGTGTTCGTAGAGGACCTGGATGAGTCGTTCCGCCTTGCGTGTTGATTCAAGCCGATTGAGGGGCTCGTAGACGCGCTCAAACAAGAAACGACGGAGCTGGTTTGCCACATCCTCGAATGCGGGCGAGAGACGAACTACTGGTTGTCCAGGGATGAACGTCTCCAAAAGTGGTGCTGAGGTTGCGATGACGTCTGTAACAAGCCGGTGGATACGCTCACCGTGTGTCCACCCAAGGGTCTCCAAGATCTCTCGCGGAACGTCGTCCAGTGTGATAAGGCCTGCTCGGAGTGCATCATCCAGATCGTGATTAATATACGCAATGCCATCGCTGATCTTGACAACCTGGCCCTCAACAGTAGTGGGCCAGCCGGCTACCGGGCTGGAGATACTCTCGATCGTCTTCGAGTGTCGTAGGATCCCGTCGCGGACCGGATCAGTGAGATTAAGCCCGCGACCGTCTCGTTCCAGCCGATCGACAACCCGCAGACTCTGCTCATTGTGGCGAAAGCCTGGGAAGACGGCAGCGAGGGCCCGTTCCCCTGTGTGTCCGAATGGGGTGTGTCCGAGGTCATGGGCAAGGCCAATCGCCTCAATGAGATCCTCATTGAGCCGCAAGGCACGACCAATCGTTCGGGCAATCTGTGTCACTTCCAGGGTATGCGTCAGGCGTGTCCGGAAGTGATCACCACTTGGCGAAATAAAGACTTGCGTCTTATGCTTAAGTCGCCGAAACGCTTTCGAATGGATGATTCGATCACGATCACGCTGGAATGCCGTGCGAAGCGGACACTCTGGCTCATCTCGCTGCCGTCTGGCCTGACTACTGCGGGCAGCAGCCGGATGCAGCCAGGTGGCTTCATGTTCTTCCAGTTGCTCGCGAATCGATGGCATGGCGCCGTGTGTCCATTCCTCTCTCTCGGAAGTGTACGGACACGGGGGTCATTCTGCCAGGACAAGAATCATCTTGCTCTGCGCTATGAGAAACCAGCTTCCCAAGGGGACCTGGGCAGCTTAGATGCTTCATGGGTAGACTGTTTCATGTCGCGAGCGTGCCAGCTGTTTGCGGTAGCGCCTGGCGGGCGCGGCGTGCGGAACTGGTCCGACGGTCACCCAAACCTCGGTCTGCACAGGCTACACCACGGACAGCTTGCATGATCCGCCATTGGGCTCGCCCTACACCATGCACGGCCGTGTCCGTCTGGCTCGCAACAATTTTCGAGCCAGACTTCCTGCTCGTCCCACACAATGCGCGGCCATGTCTTTTCCGTGTCTTCCTCTTCCTTGAGCGTTGCCAGTGGAAGTACCCACGCCATCGAAGCTGAAGTCGGTCTACGGAGAGAAATCGATGACCTCACCGGCATCGCTCAGGACCGTGCCGTCCAACCGCGTTGCATACTGGGCCAATACAAGAGGGAAGGACTTATCGCGCTGGCCCGTGGGCTGGGCGAAGAGGCTACCGACTAGCCGGGCGGCTTCCTCCGGATCTCAGACCACGGTCACCTGCTAGCGATGGGGTTGGTCCGTCCTGCGCTCCAGCGCCGCTCGCCCGACGATGTCGTGCTCGAACGTGATGAGCCGCCCATAGCCGGGAGCTCCGGGAGACAAGGGCGAGGTCTCACTGGTGAGACCAACGAAGCACTCACCCCGCGAGCCCACCGCCGCAGAGGCTGTGACTGGGAGCCACTCCCGGTAGCTTCGCAGCTGTGGATCGGGAGAGATTGCTGGTGGCGGGTGGGGAAACCAGCCGGACCCAAGAGCATTCGTGGCTTAGGCGGGGGCGCCGATCTAGCGAACGCCACACTCCTTGCTAGCTTCGTGGATCGTAGCCATGACAGCAGCGCCGTGGGAGAAGTCGCCGAAGAACTTGGCGCCGGCTACCCCGCTCCTGCCCTGGTGAAGGAGTCCTAGGCGCTTACCCGTGATCTGGACGCGGGTGAAGTGGAAGAAGGGAATCTCCGGTGGAGGACCGCCGAGCAGCTTCTCCAGGACTAGGGGGCATCGGGGTCCTGGATCTGGCAGCGGAAGGTCTTGCGTGGCTTGTGAGGATCGGCGACTGACCAGTCATCCCGTTCGTAGGTCACGTTGGCTCCTCTGGTTTTGGCGTGGTACTGCACCCAGTTGTGGACGGAGGGGTGTCCAACCAGCGGGAAGGTTCCGTCGTTGAGAAAGAAGAGGATGACGTCCCTGATGACGTAGCCTTCGGGGAAGACCGGGACATACTGCTTAGCCTGGCTGGGGGCAAAGCCTGCAAAGGAGTTGATGCTTAGCTGCTCCAAAAGGGCGAAAGTGTTGGAATCACGGAGGAAGAGGTTTGTCAGGTGGGAGGAGAGGTCGATGTGGTAAACCATCTGGCGTCAGGCATGATGGTCATCCTGCCAGTTGGTGAACCCGGGTGGAACGATAGGATAGGCGTGCATCTCGGTCCGCTGCGGGGACTAACTCCCGCTTGTGCGGTGCTCGCTGAGCACCCCGTGCTGGTTCCGCGCCGTTCCGCTCGCCATGGAGACTGCCTCCCTGTCCAATGGATGACTACTCACACCGCACACAAATAGGGGGAACGTGACCGACCTCCCACCGAGCCACCGCCCCTGTGATGGCTTTCGGCATCCCGCACAGTGTTCCACTTTTAAGTAGCTCCTCGTGCTGTTGACACTGTAAGCCTTTCGGCATAATCGTGCATGTCTGCTGTTTTAGGAATAGGGAACAGCGACTCAGAGCTTGCTACGGACGTGCTCGCCTATGCTCGACAGTATCGCAGGTGAACGGTGGTATGCTGGAAATGGCAAGTTGGCTGCCGAGAGCCGGTAGGCGGGCGACATGGCGGCATTAGTTTGCCGGAGATGCTTAGGCCAAAGGCAGACGGTGGAGCGGAACGGAGTTGGCTTCGAGCGTAGTGAGGAGTGGGGAGGGATCTTTTTCAGCCGTGGTGAGTTGGAGCAGCTCGCGCGGGCCGAGAGCATGTCTAACCGGACTACGTCGTCGTAGTGGGCTTCTGAGCGTGACGATGAGGAGGAGTGACATGGAAAGCGTCGGTGACAAAAGAAGCTGCGGTACTTCCTAGAGGAGATTCTCGATTTCGATTGAACAGTGGGCGATCGGCAGTATGGTGAAGAAGGTAGCGACGCGGGGATTCCGCCAGCGCGAGTTGTTGCGTGAGCGTCTTGCTGCAGTCGAGGCTGCCCCAGGGGTCTATTTGATGAAGGACGCCCGCGGGGAAGTGATCTACGTCGGGAAAGCGACCTCGTTGCGGAGTCGCTTGCGCTCGTATTTCGGCTCGCAGGCTGGTATGGATGCCAAAACGCGCGAGCTCGTCGAACAAGTTGCTGACTTTGAGGTGATTCGTACGGATACACCCACCGAAGCATTGATCCTTGAGAATGAGCTGATTAAACGGTATCGCCCGCGCTTCAACATCATGCTTCGCGACGACAAGACATACCCATTTATCCGCATTACCAATGAACCGTTCCCGCGAGTCATCGCGACACGGCGGGTTGTCCACGACGGTAGCCGTTACTTTGGACCCTACCCGAGTGCGGGAGCTGTCCACCGTACGCTCGATCTCTTGAAGCGGCTTTTCCCCTATCGTGCCTGCGACATTGAGATCACTGGTCAGGCGACCCGTCCTTGCCTCTACTACCACATCGGGCGGTGTGTGGGGCCATGTATTGGAGCCGTCACGCGTGATGAATACCGCGCGGTGATTGAGAATGTGGTGCTTTTCCTGGAAGGTCGGGCAGATGATGTTATTAGGCGGCTTCGCCAGGAAATGGAGGCGGCGGCCGACCGGCTGGAGTTCGAACGAGCAGCACGCCTGCGCGACGAACTCCGGGCAATAGAGCACGTGCTGCAGCAGCAGAAGATCGTAACCGGCACTGACGAGTCATTCGATATCTTGGCGGTCGCACAGAGTGCCGGCGGTGATGCCTGCGTGCAGATCGCGTTCGTTCGCAACGGCAAGTTACTCGGCTCGGAGCATTACCTCATGACCGGAGCTCGAATTGACGATCCGCCGAGCGCGATTCTCACCTCATTTGTCCAACAATACTACGCACAAGCATCGAGTATCCCGCCCGAATTGGTGCTGCACTATCCGCTGGAGGAGATGGACACAATTGCTGCGTGGCTGAGCCAGCGCCGAGGTGGGCCGGTGGAACTTGGTGTCCCAACCGAAGGGCTTCGTCGCGAACTGATCGAAATGATCACGAAGAGCGCTGTTCAGAACCTCGAGCAGCATCGGGTGCGCTGGCTGAATGACGAACAGCGCACAACGCTCGCGCTTGAGGAGCTGGCTGAAGCGCTCGCACTGGATCGTCTCCCGCGGCGCATTGAATGCTTCGACGTCTCCCAATTGCAAGGAACACACGTTGTTGCGAGCATGGTCGTATTCGAACACGGTAAGCCGAAGAAGAGCGACTATCGGAAGTTCCAGATTAAGTCGGTGGAGGGACAGGACGATTTTGCAGCCATCCGCGAAGCGGTGCTTCGGCGCTACCGCCGAGCCCTGAGTACTGAACAGACCGAGGCATGGCACGCGTTACCGGATCTTGTGCTGATCGATGGTGGTAAGGGACAGCTCCATGCGGCGCAGGCAGCGCTCGCCCAGCTTGGTTTGGATCTTCCGATTGCTGCATTAGCCAAAGAACATGAAGAACTGTTCCTCCCTGAGCGTAGTGAGCCGATCGTGTTACCGCGTGACTCACAGGCGCTATTCCTAGTCCAGCGTGTTCGCGATGAGGCACACCGTTTCGCTATAACGTTCCATCGGACGCGCCGGACGCGAACTGCATTGCGCTCGGCGTTGGACGAGATTCCAGGAGTCGGTCCACGTCGGCGACGGGAGCTTCTACGACGCTTTGGGTCTGTAGAAGGGATCCGTCAGGCCAGCGCAGAAGAGATCGCGACTGTGCCTGGCATCAGCCGTGCCCTCGCCGAACGGATTAAGAGTGAGCTGGGAGAAGGAGGGAACTGAACGGTGCGAGTCATTCGCGCAGAGGAACCCGATGCCGTGAAGCAGGCAGCGCACGTGTTGCGTGAGGGTGGCCTTGTGGTCTTCCCAACCGACACCGTTTATGGAGTGGGTGCGGCAGTGGATCGACCGGATGCTGTTGCGCGGCTGTTTGTGGTGAAGGGACGGCCGCTTGATCGGCCAATCCCGGTTCTGATCGCGGACACGGACCAACTGGAGCGGTTGGCAAGCGAGATCACGGAAGAGGTGCAGCTGCTCGCGCGCCGCTTTTGGCCAGGGGCCCTCACGATCGTTGTCCCGGCACAGTCGTGGTTACCAAGCGAAATCGTCCGGGATACGAAGGCGGTCGGTCTCCGTATGCCGGATCACCCAGTGGCGCTGGCAATCATTCGGGCCGCTCACGGAGCTGTGGCCACCACCTCGGCGAACCGCTCGGGCGAACCAGAAGCATGCACGGTTGACGAGGCAATTGCAGCGCTTGGCGACACGGTCGATCTCTATGTGGACGGAGGACGAACACCCGGTGGAGTTCCATCGACAGTTGTGGCGTTGGAGCAGGGAACGCTTCGTGTTTTCCGGCGAGGAGCACTGCCGCCTGAGGTGATTGAACAAACGTTACAAGAATATCATCGCTAATCTCTTGACGTCTCTAGTCGATGTGGCCAGACTGCCCTTAGTCGAGAAGCCGAGACGGGAAGTGGTGAGGGGTGGTTTGGACGATGGTTTTCGAGGAGTGGATGCTCTTGATGGGGGCGGCTGGGGTACTGGCCGCAACTGGCGCGACACGATTGCGCCAGCACCAGCACGCGCTGCGTCGCATGGCAGCAACGTTGCAACTGACTGGACAAGGTCCGCGAGTGCTTATCCTCTCGGCGTCGATTGGTGGTGGACACAATGCGGCAGCGGCGGTACTCCGTGCGGAGCTCGAGCAGGCTGGATGCAGTGTTGTAGTACTCGACGGCTTTGCTACAGCTACCCCCTTACTTAGTCGTTACTTGGCGTGGGGGTACCCGGTACAACTTCGGTACACCCCGTGGCTCTACGACTGGGAATTCTGGTCGTCGCACCGACGGCTCTTCGCAAAGATGTGGCGTCGCATGTACGCGACACTCAGTGGGGAAGCGTTTCGAACACTGGTTGATCTCTTAGAGCCACAGCTTGTGATTTCGACCTATCCACTGGTCACTCAGGCACTCGGCGTGCTTCGTCGGAAAGGGATACTACAGGTTCCTGTGGTTGCAGTCATAACGGACTATGGTGTTCACCGATTGTGGACCGCCCCAGGCATAGACCTTCATCTTGTTCCCTCTCGGGTATCAGCTGCTCAGATCGATGAAGCGACAGGAAGTGTTCGGATCATGCGGCCGCTGGTTCGCTCGGCATTTTGGGAGCCTCGGGATCGCGAGGTGGTACGGCGGCGGTACGGGTTTGCACCGAACGAGTTCGTCGCACTCATTGTCGCGGGCGCGTGGGGCATCGGACGTGTCGAGCTTATCGTCCGCGATGTGGTGGCGTGTGGGGTGCGCACCGTCGTCGTCTGCGGACGAAACCGCGAGCTGGCAGCGCGGCTCCAGAAGGAATATGCTGCACACCCGAGGGTGTGGATACTTGGCTGGACGGACGAACTTCCCGAGTTGATGGCTGCTGCAGACTGTCTTGTGCAAAATGCGGGCGGGCTGACCTGCCTAGAAGCGATTGCCAGCCGGCTTCCCATCATCATCTATCGACCCATAACCGGGCATGGGGTTTTCAATGCGCTTACTATGGAGCGAGCGGGTGTGGCACGCTGGATTCGGAGTAGCACTGAACTCCGAGAAACTTTGGGACGGGCAGCGAACGGAAGCGTGCCGCTTCCCGTACCACAGATTGATGAGGAGGCTGTGCCAGCGATCACGGCGATTCTGGAGTTATGCGAAGGGCGGACCGAATATCAGCGTCTACCAGTCGGCCGGTCGGAAATAGTGCTGAGTAGTGAGAAGCATATGATACTCGGTTCGGACGGGCATCGATGGTGATGCGTCCGATTATCGCGCGAATGCTTGCGGGGAGTCTTCTCGGTGCTGGGCTCCTTGCTGGGCTAGCGTTTCTGGCGGCGAGGGAGCAGCCACCAATCGGTGCGGTGCCGCTTTTGGAGGCTGAAGGTCGCACATTCTGGCTCGCCGCCTTGGCTGTATGTGTGTTTGGAGCTGCTGTCTTCCAAGTGTTGGATCGCATTCCGCATGTCGCAGCTGCGACCGCACCGAGACGCGCAATCCGCTATGATCCGATGCCAGAGTGGCCGACAGGGTGGATCCTTCCGTTCGGGACGCTGGCTGCAGGCTCTTTGCTCTTGTGTGCTTATAACACTGCGTTCGCTGGAATGGCGGTGGTCCTGTTTGGTTTTATCGCGCTTCTGGTCGGGCAGCTAGCTCGACTAGCTCTCTACAGTGCTGAATCGAGGACTCGGACAGTTGGACGGGTGGCCCATACTGTCCTCCTGTACGGACTGGCGTTCGTTGCCTTCGCGATGGTTTATGTGCACAAGTTGCGAAGCTTGTACTCTGCTACCGCGATCTTCCTTCTTGCAGGGATCTTCCTGCTTCAGTTGACGGAAGGGGAAGATATCCAGCTTGACCGGCGGGTCCTGTATGCGATGGTGGGTGGGCTGGTGTTAGCTGAAGCAACGTGGGTGCTCAATTATTGGCCGGCCACAGGGTGGCTGGGTGGAGCGACGCTCCTTGCCGTTTTCCATTTCTTGGCAGGCTTGGTACTTGCGCGAAGTGAGCGAACGCTGAGTTGGCGTACCGCTCTGGAGTACGGCACGATGTCCGCGATTGCCGTCGCCGTTATCGTCTGGGGAACGATTCGAATGCGAGGTGGATTGTGACTCGTGCGGACGAGGCGGAACTGTACGAGCTGCTGATGGAAATGGATGCTTTAGAGGAGCTCCTCGAGGAACTCGAAGAGCGCGGACTTGGGTCCCTTGCTGATCTTGAGGAGCAGCTCGCAGGGGAACCGCACCATGAGGATTTGTGGGCACTCGCTCGGGAACTGCGGACTCGGGGGATTGGTTCACCAGCGGATATCGAGCAGAAACTTGCGGAGCTAGAGCAGCAAATCGAGGAGTTGGGAGCACCAGATTCTGACTGGGCTCAGCCGAATTAACGCGTGGACAGGAAGGATGGAAAGTCTCTTCCCGGCGCCTCAGCGCAAATCGCAGCGACAAGTTGCTCCATTAGCAGAGCGGATGCGCCCACGCTCACTCGATGAGTTTGTGGGGCAGGAGCATCTGGTCGGTCCGGAATCCGTACTACGTACGATGATCGAGCAGGATCGGCTTGTCTCGCTTCTCCTCTGGGGTCCACCCGGCTGCGGTAAGACGACACTTGCGCGTCTCATCGCGGAGCAAGCGCGGGCCAGGGTTATCTCACTTTCTGCAGTCAGTGCGACGGTCGCTGACATTCGTCGAGCTGTGCAAGAGGCGCACGAGCGACTGGCTCGCTACGGCCAACGGACAATTGTCTTTGTTGACGAAATCCATCGTTTCAATCGAGCACAACAAGACGCACTGTTACCAGCTGTGGAAGACGGTACCATCGTCTTCATTGGGGCGACAACGGAAAATCCTTCGTTTGAAGTGAATGCACCGCTTCTCTCTCGCTGTCACGTGGTAGTGCTGGAGCCGCTCTCCGACGAAGCCATCCGGACGCTTGTGGTACGAGCGTTGGCTGATCACGAGCGTGGTCTTGGAGAGTTGAATCTTCGCATCGAACCAGCGGCACTCGAACTCCTTGTCAACTTGGCGAACGGTGATGCACGGAGGGCACTCAACACACTCGAACTAGCAGCTACGGCGACTCGAAATGGAATCATCACCCCAGAGGTTGTGCGCCGTGCTGCAATGCGACGAGCGAGTGTCTATGACCGCGCGGGAGACGCACACTACGATGCAATCTCAGCCTTGCATAAGTCGATCCGCGGTTCAGATCCAGACGCGAGCTTGTACTGGTTGGCGCGTATGCTCGAGCACGGTGAGGATCCACTGTATATTGCGCGTCGCCTGGTTCGGGTAGCGACTGAGGATGTTGGGCTCGCAGATCCCCACGCACTCGTCGTTGCTGTTGCGGCCCAGCAGGCTGTGCACTTTGTTGGCATGCCCGAAGGTGCTTTGGCTCTCGCTGAGGCAGCGGTGTATCTGGCGCTCGCTCCGAAGAGCAACGCGCTCTACCGCGCCTATAGTGCTGCCTGCCAGGATGTGGTCGAGTCTCGGAATGATCCGGTACCGCTCCACTTGCGCAATGCGCCGACCAAGCTTCTGCGAGAACTTGGCTGGGGAGCAGGCTATCAGTATCCCCATGAGGAGCCGGACGCAATCGGGCGGCAAGAGTACTTACCGCAGCGTCTGCGGGGTCGCCGCTACTACGAGCCGACAGACCGTGGTTGGGAAGCTCGGCTCAGGGAGCGCTTAGCAGCTATCCGTGCAGGTCGTGGGACCGGTTCACCAAGCTTGCGTTCAGCAGAGGGGCAGGAGTGAACGAGGCAACGTTGCCAGTTCGACAAGATCGCGCCAACGACGAGCTCCGACCGGTGGAGATCATTCCAAATTACATTCCGTATGCTGAGGGCTCAGCACTCATCATGCTCGGCGGCACGCATGTGCTCTGTGCTGCGACGGTTGAGGAGCGTGTCCCGGGTTTTCTGGCTGGGAGCGGACAGGGCTGGATCACTGCTGAGTATGGAATGCTGCCGCGTAGCGGACGCGAGCGAATTCCCCGTGAGCGAGCCGGCCCGGGCGGTCGGACGGCCGAAATCCAGCGACTGATCGGACGATCTCTGCGCGCAGCGGTTGATCTTTCGGCACTCGGCGAGCGGACGATCATTATCGACTGTGATGTCATTCGGGCTGATGGTGGGACCAGGACGGCGGCTATCACGGGCGGGTGGGTCGCGTTATATCTGGCACTCGAGCGACTCGTTGGCGCCGGGCAACTTGTCGTACTACCGATCGTCCGGCAAGTCGCGGCGGTCAGCGTTGGAATTGTTCATGGCGAGCCGCGACTCGACCTCGAGTATGCCGAGGACAGCAGTGCCGAAGTGGACATGAACGTTGTGATGACAGACCGCGGCGAGTTTGTCGAGTTGCAGGGCACCGCAGAGGGGCAGCCGTTCGGCCGGGAGTGTCTTGACCAGCTACTGGAGCTTGCTGAGCGCGGGATCAGCGAGTTGATGGTCGCACAGCGGCGCGCACTCCAGCTCGGTTGACGACGTCAGCTTTCGATTTCAAGGTGTTCCTTCGTGCTTGGCACTTGTCCGGCAATCCGCGGATCCTGCGCGGTGGCAACGTCAAGTGCCCGGGCTAACGCTTTGAAGACCGCCTCAATTTGATGGTGTGTGTTCTGGCCGTAAAGCTGAACGATATGAATCGTGATACGGGCTTCGCGAGCCAGTGTCTCCAAAAAGTGGCGCACGAGGTCACACTCGAGTTGCCCGATGGCGCCGGCTGGGAAGGGATCACGGTGGATAAAAACGCCGCGACCACTCAGGTCGATGGCAATGTGCGCAAGTGCCTCGTCCATTGGCACAGCAGCGTCACCCATGCGTCGGAGACCGCGCCAGTCGCCGAGCGCCCGGCGTAGTGCTTGGCCAAGGCAAATGGCGATGTCTTCGACCGTGTGGTGCGCATCCACGTGCAAGTCACCGCGCGCCTGTACTGTGAGATCGAAGCGTCCGTGTCGCGCGAAGAGGGTCAGAAAATGATCCAGTGCCCCGATGCCAGTCTCGATACTCGCCTGCCCTGTTCCATCGATAGTCAGCGTCAGGGCAATGGCCGTCTCGGCGGTTGTGCGCTCGACACGCGCTCGTCGCTGTTCAGTCATCCGTTCATTCCTCCCGTCTTTTTAGAATTCGTCGAGCGCAGCCAGGATGCGATCCGTGTGCTCAGGGGTACCGACTGTGATGCGGAGGTAATCGCGAAGCCACTCGTCGTCATAACGGCGGACAACGATTGCCGAGCGGAGCAGGTGCGCATGAAGCTCGTGGGCACGGCCGTCGTGGATGCGGCAGAGAATGAAATTCCCGTGCGAGGGGAACGGTGTCAAGAATGAGTAGCGACGCAGTGCCCGGTAGAGCCGACCACGCTCGAGACGAATCTGCATCACTCGCTGCATGAGCCAGGAACGGTCTTCCAGTGCAGCTGCGACTGCTGCCTGTGCAACAGCGCTCACATTGAATGGTTGCTTGACACGCCATAGCGCTGTCTTGAGGCGAAGCGGAAAGATGCCGTACCCAATCCGCAGGCCTGCGAGACCTGCCCACTTACTGAAGGTACGCAAGATGACGAGGTTGTCGTACTGATCTGCAAACTGCTGCAGCGTCTGACCAGCGAACTCGTAATAGGCCTCATCCAAGATGACTAGTATTCCTGTGCGCAGGATCCGCGTGAGTTGCTGTGGTGTGACCAGGTTGCCAGTTGGATTGTTGGGCGAGGCAAGGAAGATAAGCTTGGTACGTGAGGAGACCGCGGCTTCGATTGCGTCAACGTCGAGGTCGAACTGGGGTGTGCGTGGCACCGTCACAACGTGGGCGCCGAACAGGGGCGGTCGTGACAGGTAGACGCCGAAGCTTGGTACAGGAACGATGACCTCGTCGCCAGGCTCGATGGTAGCGAGCAACAGGAGATCGATCAGTTCGTCTGATCCGTTGCCGAGCAAAATGCGCTCGGCCGGAGCTCCGGTGTAGGCTGCAAGTGCTGCTCGCGCGCGTCGCTGATCGGGGTCAGGGTACAGATGCAAGTCGGTGAGCGAGGCCAACGTTGCAATGACCGAAGGTGGTGGTCCGTAGGGATTCTCATTCGCGTCCAACTTGGCGACAAATTCTGGCGGTACACCCAAGCGTTCAGCAATCGCCTCGCGGCTTTCAACTGGCAGATACTCAACTATGTTTTCTGCGCTTGTTCTCACGTGTACCGAGCTTTTTGCTTCCACACTTGCCTCCTCTCTTGCAATCATGCCTGGCCGGAAGAGTATCCTCGGGTGCCACCCGCTTGCCAAGCGGTGAGACGTGTCGTGCTCTCCATTGTGTTCGCCTTCGCGCTCCTCCCGTGGGCCGTCGCGGGGGTGACTGCTGCCCCAGACAGATCGCTTGGTGCAGCCAGAAGCGCTGCAACGCAGCTAACCGATACCCCAGTAGTCACAGCCCGTGCCAGCTTCGTTGTCGATATCACAGCTGGAGTAGCATTGTGGTCGGATGATGCCGACGCGCGGCTTCCCCCGGCAAGTACAACGAAGATCATCACCGCGTTGACTGTACGCCGCGTGCTTGCTCCAGACGAGTGGGTGATAGTCGAGCCGGGTGACCTGGTGGACCGGATGATCTACTCGAATGCTGGCCTCCAAGTTGGTGATCGGCTTCAAGTTCGAGACCTGCTTGCTGCACTCCTAGTTGCCTCGGCCGGAGACGCAGCCCTGGCGTTAGCGCGTGTCGGTGGCCAGCGGATCGCGGTAGGTGAGGAGGATGCGCGAGCTGCGTTTGTCGCTGCGATGAATGAGGAAGCGCGTCGCATTGGGCTTCGTTCCTCAGTCTTTGTCACGCCAGATGGTCGCGATGTGCCTGGACAAGTAGCGACTGCCCGTGACCTGGCGATCGCTGCTCAGCATCTTCTGTCTGATCCATTGCTCGCGGAGCTCGTCGCGGCTCCGTCCATTGAGATCGAAATCGAGGGTCCTCAAGCACGGAAGGTCACGCTCGCGAATACAAACCAGCTTCTGGCTGCCTCCGACGTGATCGGTGTGAAGACCGGGACAAGTCCTGCTGCAGGTCAATGCTTAGTGGCTGCTGTTCGTCGCGGCCATAACATCGTTGTGCTCGTGATTCTCGGAAGTCAGGATCGGTATGCTGATGCATCTGTGCTTCTCAGCTGGCTTGATCAACACTATCGCTGGCTGACGCTCGACGGAAGTACCTTTCCTGAGCTTGCGGTGCTAAGGAGGTTCCGCATCGTTCCAGCGCTGACGCCAACTATCGTCATACCTGCTGACCGTGCGCCAGAGGTTAAACTTGACGTCACCTATCGCCCGGCTGCATGGGGAACCGTTGGTACGGTACGATTGCGCATTGGGATCGTCGACCTGCTCGCTGTGCCGCTGGTTCGCGTTGACCAGCTTGGCAACATGCCGAGCAGCGAGCGAGCGTGAACGATGGGTGAGCAGCGGTTGCAACGTGTTCTGGCCGCATATGGTGTCGCCTCACGGCGGAAAGCAGAGGAGCTGATTCGCGCCGGCCGCGTTACGGTCGACGGTGTGGTTGCCCGAGAGCTGGGGACCAAGGTCGATCCGCAGCGGCAAGAGATTCGAGTTGATGGTAAGCTGCTTCGGCCGGAGCCACGGCGATACATCATGCTGCACAAGCCAGTTGGATATATCACGACGACTGCAGACGAATTTGGGCGAAAGACGGTTCTTGATCTCATCCAGGTGCCAGAGCGCGTGGTTCCGGTCGGACGCTTAGACCGAGATTCGTCCGGGTTACTGCTGCTCACCAATGACGGCGATTTCGCTTATCGCATCACGCATCCGCGGTATGAGCTGGAGAAGGAGTACGAAGTACTGGTTGATGGATTTCCGTCAGCCGCCGTTGAGGAGATGTTGCGTCAGGGGGTGCCAGTGGATGGGCGGCCGGTGGCCATCCGGCGTCTGGAGGCGATTCGAACCGAACCGGAGGGCACGATTTATCGTGTGGTGATCCACGAGGGACGCAATCGGATCATCCGGCGTGTCTTTGAGCGAGTGGGATTCCCTGTCTTACGGCTGCATCGGGTGCGAGTTGGTCCGCTCGGCCTTGGTAACTTACCGCCAGGCCAGTGGCGTGACCTGACGCCGGGCGAACTAGCGGCCTTGCGCCGCGCGGTCGGCTTACCCGAAACGCTGAGTGAGGAGCAGGTGCGAAGGGATCGGGAGCGTCGTGGTCGGGGAGAAGTGCCAGTTCGTGGTGGCGATCGACGGTCCAGCCGGATCAGGAAAGAGCACCGTCGGCGCTGAGGTCGCACGACGACTGGGTGCGCTCTATTTCGATACCGGTGTCGTCTACCGGACGCTCGCACTCGTTGCGTTGGAACAAGGGATCCCGCCGGACGATGCGGAGCGCCTTGCGGAGCTGGCGCAGAGACTCTCCCTGCGAGTCGGTCCGCCATCGGTTGATGATGGTCGACTCTACGACGTATGGGTCGATGGTCGTGATGTCACGTGGGCGATTCGGACGCCGGAGATCGATCATCTGGCGTCGCTGGTCTCCACTCATCCGCCGGTGCGACAAGCGCTTCTTCATCTTCAGCGGGAACTTGCGCGCAATGGTCGCGTGGTGATGGCCGGGCGTGATATCGGTACAGTGGTCATGCCCGATGCACCCGTGAAAATTTGGCTCCACGCTTCGTTAGAGGAGCGAGCCCGGCGACGGCAGCGGGATTTGGCCAATCGTGGCATCATTCAGTCACTGAACGAACTCATCGCCGAGCTGGCAGAGCGCGATCGCCGTGATGCAACGCGTGCCGTGGCACCGATGCGGCCAGCTGACGACGCGATCATCATCGATACAGACAATCGGTTGATTGAGGAAGTTGTCGAGGCGGTGCTCGCCATTGTACGAGAACGATGTGAGTGTACTGAGCATGAAGCAGGTTCCCAGAGCCTGGCGTCTGTCACGACGACGCAAAATTAAGACGCTGATTTTTCGAACGGCACGACTTTTTGTTGTGCCGTTGTTGCGACTCCTCATTCGTTTTCGGATTGAGGGACTGGAGCATGTGCCCCGGATCGGGCCAGCGATTGTTGTGGCGAACCACCTGCACAATGCAGATCCTGTGCTGATCCTTGCTGCGTTCACGCGACCAGTCCTATTCATGGCAAAGAAGGAGCTCTTCGCTGTGCCAGTCATTCGGTGGTTCGTGCGGCAGTCGGGGGCGTTCCCTGTAGATCGGGGAAGACCGGATCGACGGGCCTTGCGGCATGCGGAGCAGCTCCTGCACGAGGGCATGCTGGTGGGAATCTTTCCCGAAGGGACACGCAGCATCACCAGCGAACTCCAGCTACCTCATCCAGGAGTTGGTCTTTTGATCCGCCGCAACCCGCTCGTGCCGGTCCTTCCTGTCGCAATTTGGGGAACCGAAGTCTTACCATTCAATGGGGCAAAGGGACGGAAGCCGTTACGCGGTTGGCCGCGCGTCACGGTACGGATCGGAGCGCCCATGACCGTCATGCTGCAAACCCCAGACGGTCGGGAACGATCACCAGAGGAGATCGCAGACGATGTCATGCTGGCTATCGCGCAGTTGTTGCCAGAGAACTACCGGGGTTTGTATCGCGCGCGGCTGTGCGACCGTAACACTGTCCGGGAACCTTCCACGGTCCAGTCGAGCTGACTAGCGAGTTTGTCTATGACAGACTCTAGCTTGTTTTACACATAGTGGGTTGGTGATTACGCACGGTCGTTGACCGGCATGAAACTGTCCATGGTTTCAGTTGTATGGAGTGACGTGGTGATCTCCTTCCGCTCCTTGGTCTGCTCCCCAGTTGGGAAGTCCTTCAGACAGTCACGGATGACCTCTGACAATCTCTCACCGATTCGGTAGTGAGGGGGCCTGAGCAGAGGCATCGACATGATCACCGTTCGTGCATTGGATTGCTCACCGGTAACGCTGTCGCCCACCGCTGGGTCGTATGAGGGGCCGCGGGGCTGAACGTACTTGACCTCTCACTCGTGCTGTCTCCCGCTGAGCGCTTCCTTTAGGATCTCTTCACGCACTCTAATGAGCAAGGAATCTATCCACGCTTGCTCTGCGCCATCCGCAGGATGGGCAAGATGGAGAACATTTCTGGATCAGCTCTGGCGAGATGGATGTTGCTGCAGCTCGAGGATAGCACGGCTGGATCCAAAGTCGTAGTCCAGACCGTGCCGCGTAAATGAGAGCTTGGTGGTGCTGGTTCGGGGAGGACCACCAGAGCGTGTGCCTACTACACGACCGGCTCGGCTCCCTGCTCGGCTGACCTAGCGACGATTACGGAACCAGCGGAAGGCACTCATCGATCCTGCGAGGAGTGCGCCAAGGCAACCCAAGACGATAGCAGTTCCGACCGGATCAGGACCAGGCAACACAACTTTGCCGTCGTCATAGCTGAGGAACAGCTGCCCCCACTTAGTCTGCAAAGCCTGCTGGACGCGCCGCCGCCCATGCACGGGATACCAATACACATTGTGGTAAACATTCGAAGCGACGTAGGACCACGGAACGAGCGGTGAGCGCAAGAGGAGGTTTTCGAATGGCTTGAGCGGACCATGGTAAATGAGCTTTTGTCCGCGACTGGCAAAGGTGTCACCGGCGACGAATCCCCACGACTCGTTGGAGATATCCTCGCCGACGATTTCAATTTCGCGGGGATCGCCGATCCCCAGGCCACGTTCGTGAGCGATCCTGATGAAGGGGATCGAGAGCGGGTCAAACCCCTGGAGCTTGGCGCTGATAGCGTCAATCGCGACCTGATCAGCGCTGGCTAAGATGATGTCTTTCTCATGCGGCCGCATTGCGCGCGGTCCGGGGCCATCACCGGCAAACGTTCCGTCCATGACCGCAAAAATGCCTGGATGGATCTCTTGCTGGATCGTCAGAAGATCAACTAACGTCTCGTGGATTACTGCATGTGTCCAGTGGCGCCGCTCGTTCAAGAGGCCACCGAACGCGTTCTTCATTGCTCCGGTGATCGTTGTGAACACGTGAGTCTTGACCGTTGGGAGGTGAATGATGTTACGACCGATGAACAGCTTGGGAATACGAATTCCTTCTGGGAAGATTTTGTGAAGGACAAGAAGCTCACCCTTTGGCTCGTACCGTACCCACTCCACATGTGGTTCGTAGAGGTGAACATTCTCGACTCCGTACTTGTCCACGACGTACTTGTGCTTATTGTTGCGTTCACCTTTATAGGCATCGACAACAACTGTACGGTTGTGGGCGGCGATGAGATGCCCATAACCGTCAGCTTTTAACCGTCGGATGACGCCTTCGAGTTGCCAGGGGGTTGTCGAGCAGCCTGGATACCAAGTGTCCCAAGTAATGTTGATCTTAAGGATCGTCTCACGATCGCGGGGCAGGGCCTCACGGTATCCTGCCATCAGCATCGCCCGTCCGATGTCAGCGAGAACCGTTTCGGGTGTCGTTCGTAGAACCGCGACTTTGCCTTTCCCAGGAAAGTTGGTCATTCGGCGCCTCCAGTTTCGTCGAGCATGATGCTAGCACGGATGAGCGCAGGCTGCTACTCGTCAGAAGATCCCTTGTCCGTACACTCTCCAGCTGCTAGGATGTGCCCAGTAGTCAGAGCGACGGAGAGTGGTTTCTGACGCAGGGGAGTGCGTTGGTGGGGGCGCGCGTCTACGTCGTGATTGCCATGCTAACCTGCTGGTTGTTTATTCCAGTTGCCAGTGTCCAGGCGGTCATGGAGGAACCACAGGTTGTGGCGGCGTCCGCTATCGCGCTCGATGCAGAGACGGGGCGAGTCTTGTACGCGAAGGAGGCCGATAGTCCGCGTGCTGCAGCCAGTCTGACCAAGCTGGCAACGGCGCTGACCGCGGTTACTCTTGCACCGCCTGATACGGTGCTGTACGTGCAACCTCAGGATATGGTCGGCGAAGCGTCAATGGGACTTCGCCCTGGTGATGAACTGACGCTTGAAACTGCCTTGTACGGCATGTTGCTTGCCTCAGGCAATGACGCTGCCATGGTGATTGCGCGCTCCCTGAGTGCGCTGCCTGGGGAAAGCCCGGAGGTCTCGGTCGCACGGTTTGTTCGGCAGATGAACCTTGTTGCGCAGCGGCTGGGCATGCAGCGTACAACATTCCGCAATCCGCACGGTCTGGATCAAGAAGGGCATGTCAGTACCGCCCGGGATCTGGCAACCCTCACGTGGGCAGTACTGCAACATCCTGAACTACGGCGGATTTTGGGGGCGTCGTCCTATGCGAATGGTCCGTACAGGATCGAGACTACCAATCGTCTTTTGGGACGATATCCTGGGTTGATTGGTGGGAAGACGGGTATCACAGCTGCAGCAGGGTATTCCCTGATTGAGGCAGCAGAGCGTGATGGGCATACCGTCATTGTCGTGGTTCTCGGTAGCACGCGCGAGGCCTGGTATGACGATGCGGTTCGACTGCTCAACTACGCCTTTGACCGTCTGGCAAGCGGAGAGGTCGGGACCGAGCCGCCAGAGAAACCTGCCTCAGAATTTGCCAGCACGGCCGCAGCTGACGGAACAAGAGCAACGCGAGCACTCATGGTGCACGTCCCAAAGTCCGATGCGCGCTCGACGCAACTGTGGTTTTGGCCGGCCTCGGCACTGACTGTCGCTGCTGTGACTGGTGTCCTGCTGATGAGTCTACCGGTTCTTGCGGCGACCGTGGTAGCACGCCGTGCATCTTCAAGCTCGCCCTCAAGGGGAGCGCGAGGCCACCGACGGCACTTTACTCGTATCACACGACACGGCAGTCGTCCAGGGCCAGGGAGTGGGCGGGGCGGGGCAACTGGTGCCTTGCGGGGACAAAGGAGTGAGGTCGAACCAGGGCGGCAAACAGTGATCGTTTCCTTCGATCCTGCCATGGCTGTGGCCCAGCGGGGTGTTCGTGCCGGGCGACGCGGTGATATTGCTGTGGCTGAGGAAGAGTTTGTCAATGCGTTGCGACTCAATCCCGCATTCGACCTCACCCGGACACCGGAATTCTGGACGCTGTCCCCGATGGGTGTGGTGGCGGCAGCGAGAGCCTATGGCAGAGTGGGTCGTGTGCGCGATGCACGGACGTTGTTGACAGTGGCCCGGTTAAGTTTCGGGGACGTGCCGGTCATCCAGGCTACCCTGAGCAAGCTGCCGCCACAGTGGGCGGTGATGACGTGTCTTGATGGCGACTGGTCGCAAACCCCGCATCCTTGATACGAGTCATATCAGGTGGTATACTCCGAACGAGTGCAGGAGGAGAAGCGCTCGGGAGGTCAGGATGCGCCGATCCGAACCGCTGTATGTGATCAGTGTTGCTGCTCGCTTGCTCGAACTGCATCCGCAGACGTTGCGCAAGTACGAGCGTGAGGGATTTGTGACGCCGTCGCGCACGCGTGGAAATCTCCGCCTGTATTCGGCGGAAGATCTGGAACGCTTGCGTCAGGTGAAGTACCTGGTCGAGGAACGTGGGGTTAACCTAGCGGGGGTTCAGCTCGCTTTGGCGCTGACCGAGCAGCTGCAGCGGCTACGAGAACGTTGTCTGGCGATCTCCGAGCAGTATGACCGGATCTTCGACTCAGTGGTCGCTGACATCGACACGATGCTCGGTCTGCTGGGAGCACCTCCTGAGTCGTGAGTTGCTGGTCTTCTCCTGCCCTCAGAAAACGCCTTTATGCAGGATGGGGGGATAATGGGTCGCCCACAGTTTACTGAGAAAGCACAGGAAGCTCTGCTCGTTGCTCAACGTTCGGCGACGGAACGACAGCACAGTCAAATCGATGTTGAGCACCTGCTGTACGCACTGGTGACGCAGAGCGATGGAGTCGTACCGCAGGTGTTGCTACGCATGCAACTGGAACCGCGGCGTCTTGCACAGGAGCTGGAGCGAGTGCTCGAGACATTGCCGCGCCTGCAGTATGCGGCGGAACCGACAATCGCGCCGATGCTGCGCCGCGTGCTGGAGCGTGCGCAGGTTGAGGCACAAAATTTTGGTGATGAGTACATTAGTACCGAGCATCTCTTCCTTGCTGCCCTGGAGGTGGCACCTCGCTCGCCAGCGGTGCAGGCGCTTGTTCGCTTTGGTGTCCAGCGGGAGCGCGTGTTGAGCGCACTGAGCCAGATCCGCGGAGCGCAGCGAGTCACGTCACCAACTCCGGAATCAACCTATCAAGCGCTTGAGCGCTATGGTCGCGATCTGACAGCACTTGCTCGCCAGGGCAAGCTCGATCCAGTGATTGGGCGTGACGACGAGATTCGGCGCGTTATCCAGGTGCTTTTGCGGCGTACAAAGAACAATCCGGTATTGATCGGCGAGCCGGGCGTGGGGAAAACGGCGATCGTCGAGGGTCTGGCACAGCGGATCGTTCGTGGAGACGTGCCGGAGGGGCTACGCGACAAGCGGATTGTGCAACTGGACCTGGCGGCGATGGTCGCTGGTGCGAAGTATCGCGGTGAATTTGAGGAGCGACTGAAGGCTGTACTGGACGAGATTCGGGCCGCAGAGGGTGAAATCATTGTCTTCATTGATGAAGTGCATACAGTCGTTGGCGCTGGTGCAGCTGAGGGAGCAATGGATGCTGCCAACATGCTGAAGCCGATGCTGGCACGTGGCGAACTCCACGCGATTGGCGCCACAACACTCGACGAGTACCGCAAACATATTGAGAAGGACCCAGCCCTGGAACGTCGTTTCCAACCAGTGTATGTTGATGAGCCGTCGGTTGAAGATACTATTAGTATCCTGCGAGGGCTCCGCGAGCGCTATGAGCTTCATCATAAAGTGCGGATCCTCGATTCAGCGCTCGTGGCGGCAGCAGTGCTGTCGCATCGATACATCACGAATCGCTTCTTGCCTGACAAGGCGATCGACTTGGTTGACGAAGCGGCAGCGCGGCTTCGCATGGAGATCACCAGTATGCCAGCGGAGCTCGACGAGCTCACGCGTCGCATCACGCAGCTTGAGATCGAGCGTGAAGCGCTACGGAAGGAGCGGGACGAGGCTTCCCGGCAGCGTTTGACCGAGCTTGAACGAGAGCTAGCCAACCTGCGCGAGCAGGAGCAGGTGCTTCGCTCCCAGTGGGAGCAGGAGCGGCAGGCGCTGGAACGGATCAACGCCCTGAAGGAGCAGATTGAGCAGACACGAATCGAGATCGAGCAGGCGTTGCGTGTCGCTGATTACACGCGGGCATCGGAGCTCCAGTATGGGCGACTTGTGGAACTGGAGCGCCAGCTCCGCGAGGAGGAGCGGCGATTGGCCGAGGTCCAGCGTCAGGGCCGCCTGCTGAAGGAAGAGGTCGATGCTGATGATATCGCGGAGATCGTCAGTAAGTGGACCGGTATTCCTGTGGCGAAGCTCATGGAAGGTGAGATGGAGAAGCTCGTTCACATGGAAGAGCGGCTCCACGAGCGGGTTGTTGGTCAAGACGAGGCAGTGCGTGCCGTTTCCAATGCTATCCGGCGAGCACGTGCTGGGTTGCAGGATCCGAACCGGCCGCTTGGGAGCTTTATCTTCCTCGGGCCGACCGGTGTCGGGAAGACAGAGCTCGCGCGTGCGCTGGCAGAGTTTCTGTTCGACGACGAGCGGGCAATGGTACGGATCGATATGTCGGAGTACCAGGAGCGTCATACCGTCTCCCGTCTGATCGGCGCGCCACCGGGTTACGTCGGTTATGAAGAGGGTGGGCAACTGACGGAGGCTGTGCGACGGCGCCCGTACTCGGTTGTGCTGTTCGATGAGATCGAAAAGGCGCATCCCGAAGTCTTTAACGTCCTGCTCCAGGTGCTGGATGACGGGCGTTTGACTGATGGCCAGGGTCGGACAGTCGACTTTCGCAACACGGTCATTATCATGACGAGCAATTTGGGCTCGGAGTACATCCAGGCACTCTTGCCACATCGTGAGCAGGAGGCCTATGAGCGTGTCATGGCGGCGGTACGGGCTCACTTCCGACCGGAGTTCTTGAACCGAATTGATGAGATCATCATGTTCCGACCGCTGACACGCGAGCAGCTCTCCGAGATTGTCGAGATCCAGCTGCGACAAGTGCGACAGCGCTTGAAGCAGCGGAACATCACGTTGCAGGTCTCGTCGCGCGCGAAGGAGTGGCTCGCCGAGCGTGGCTATGATCCGGTCTACGGAGCACGGCCGTTGAAGCGCGTGATCCAGCGCGAACTTTTGGACCAACTGGCGAACCAGATCTTGCGTGGCGAGATCCGGGACGGTGATATCGTCATGGTCGATGTCGGCGACCATGGTAAGCTCGAAGTGCGACCACTCCTTGCCGAAGCTGAAGTTGTGGCGTAACGACAGGGGGAGCTCAGATCGAGCTCCCCCTCTGCACGATCTCCGCGGAGGGAGTGATGGAGACGACGGCAGAACTTGTCAAGCTGATCCTCATGATTCTGCTCATTTTACTCGTCCCCTTCCTCTTCATGCTGATCTTCGACTTGGCTGCGCATCTCGGTGAACTTTTCGGTCAGCGCCGTTCCTGAGGGGGACACGGAAAATATGGACTCGCTACAGACATTCGGACGAATGCTTGTCCTGTTCGGTTTGCTGCTCGTCGTCTTGGGAATTGTTCTGCTGTTCGCTGGTCGCGTACCCTTCCTCGGGCGTCTTCCCGGGGATATTGTGTATCAGCGTGGGAACTTCACGATCTACATTCCACTAATGACGATGCTTCTTTTGAGCCTCCTCTTGACCTTATTGCTTAACCTACTCTTCCGTCGTTAGCATCACGGTTCTCCCTACAAAAGCAAAGACCAAGTTCAAGGGGGATGCGTGTTGTCAGGACGCGGTTGTCAATCCTTTGGAGCAACTTGGATGACCTCGGCAGGATAGACCAAGTGACTTCTGAGGTGATGCGTGGGTGTCACAGCTGAGACGCAGACAGTCCCATGTTCGGAGACTCGCGCTGCCATGGGAACGCTGTGGTCGGCTCTCTTTTGCGAGGTCGAGCGCATCAATTTGTCTTTACGGCACGAACCTTGATGAACGGCTCTTGGGGTCACATGTTGCCTGGTCGGTCGATCTTCAGTACTGCAAGCCCAGTCGGTCTCTACCTTCTCACTAGCCTGAGGACCTCCCACCGACTGCTGACCAATGTTCCGACTGTCGCCAACGTGGTACAGCAGGGCACGGCAACTGCCCCGCGTGCAGATCGGGATCGAGAGGGACGACTTGGCAGTAGCCAAGTGAAAACCTTGGAGCTCGTTCTGACTAGAGTTGCAGGCGAGTCGGGGTCTGAGGAGCGGTGATAGAGTCGAGTCGCGAAGTAGCCACAGCATGACACAGAAGGTCAACACCAGAAGACATAGCGGTAAGACCATAAAGCGTTTAGTCAAACTGTTGTTGCGTTCACATTAGGTGCGTCGTGGCCTTTTGTGTATCGCGGAGTAGGGGGTAGCGTGCTGGAGCATCTGTGGTAAAGCAGTGTTCTCGACAGCCCTTGCGTTGCATGCTGGTCAGCAAAGCGATGGCTCGCAACGGTCTTTCGGCAGGCTGAGCGTGCGTTGGACGGAGGGTACTGAAGAGAAATGGAAGTATAAACGGGTATTATCTGCGTTATATGGTGCTGAGGAAACGCTGATCTTGTTACGCTGAGCATCATGATACTGGACTCACTTACCCAAAGGCCTCAAACGATGCTGGACACTTTAACTGAGGTATGTTGCTGGTCCGGCATTCTATCAGAGCCATGCTGGGTGGCATGAATGGGACGATCGAGTGTGCGGTGATCGGTGTGGTCGCCCCGAAAAAGGAGCACACTACCCGGCCGGTTGATCGTTAAGGGCGGTGCACTGTTTACAGTATGGTTTAACCCGCAGGCCTTCGCGGTGCGAGTGACCAGGTGTTGCTTTCTGCAGCAGTGCCTCTGATGTGATGCTATTTCCTCCCTACGTCTTGCGTTTGGCAAGACACCCATGGAGAGATAACATGGATCTCCTGCAGCGAGTGGAACAGGTGTAGTGCAGTATCTGCAGCGGATGGGACGCTGATGGATGAAGAAGGAGTCTGCAGCTCAGGATGGGCCAGACGTGAATGCGGCAAGTGATGCAGCTTCCGATCTGATGTAGTGCTGTGCCGGAGACGCAGGAAGGGTTGGTGAGCAAGGTTAAGGGGAAAAACCCTCTTGACAGCGTGAGCTGTTAAGGCTATAGTGGGGAACGATATGGGTAGTGTGTCGCTTCAGCACCAGGTCTGGTTTGCGTACTACTTTACCCCGCCGGCGTTGCTGGCGGGGCGCCGGGTGTTGAAGCGCTGACCCCGTAGCCCAAAAGCCAGTAACGCCGGAGAGCAGAGGTGGCTACCTCTGCTCGCTTTATTTTGGAGAAGCTCAAAGGGGAAGGGAGCGAAGGCGATGATTCTGCGGCTGCGGCCCGATATCGATCCGCATCACCAGCAGGCATTGTTGGACGACTTACAGCGCTGGGGTTTCACAGTCACGACACTCACGCGGGGCGGCCAACCGGTCCTTGCCGTCAATGGGCAAGGAATGCCAGCAGATTTGGTGGCGGAGATCGTAAGGTATTCAGGTATCGAGGCAATCGTGACACCATCTCAGCCGTACCGCTTGGCGGCTCGTGCCAGTCGCCCCCAAGGAACAATTGTGCGCGTCGGTGACGTCGCTATCGGAGGTCACGAGCCAGTCATTATCGCCGGGCCCTGCACAGTTGAGAATCGCGAGCAACTGCTCCGCACTGCGGAGGCAGTGCGGGAAGCAGGAGCATCGGTACTGCGAGGGGGTGCATTTAAGCCACGAACTTCCCCCTATAGCTTCCAAGGGCTTGGGCAGCGTGGCCTCGAGCTCCTGTGGGAGGCACGGGAACGGACCGGGCTACCGATCGTGACGGAGGTCTTGGATACCGAGCAGGTTGATCTTGTTGCCAAGTACGCCGACATACTCCAGATTGGCAGCCGGAATATGATGAACTTCGCCCTCCTGCAGAAGGTGGCGGCAACTGGAAAGCCGGTTCTCTTGAAACGAGGCTTCGCCGCCACCATTGAGGAATGGCTGCTGGCCGCAGAATACCTTCTTGCGGGCGGGAACGATCAGGTCATCCTTTGTGAGCGCGGAGTGCGGAGCTTTGAACCCGCCACACGGTTCATGCTCGATCTCAATGCAGTTCCCTTGGTGCGCCAGTTGAGCCATCTTCCGGTTATCGTCGACCCAAGTCACGGGACGGGGCGGCGTGAACTGGTGCCACCGATGTCACTTGCAGCCATCGCTGCAGGCGCCCATGGTCTTCTCGTGGAGGTTCATGTCGAACCGGATGCCGCGCTCGTCGACGGTCGCCAGTCGATTGATCCCGCCACGCTGACAAGCATCGTCCGACGCGTGCGGGCACTGAGCGAGCTTGCTCAGGAACTTGTGACAGCCTGAATCAGAGGGACGCCATGGCGGTGAGTCCAGAACGCGCAGCCTGGTAGGCGCTCTCGAGGGTCCGCACCATTCCAACTGAATCACGGGCCCCTTCACCAAATGCTTTCGAGGAGCGAGCAGTCCAGGCAATCAGCGAACGCTCGATGATATCCAGCAGCGCCCGGGCGGCTGCATCGGCGAGAGTGGAACCGCCTGCCTGTAAGTAGCTGGCTTGCACAACGGACAGAAAAAGCTCCCGAACCGCATGGTCGAATGGTGAGAGTTCGAAGAGCATACCGGCAAAATCTGCCGCTGCTGGACGAAGTGCGAGGTGCTCCCAGCCCAGAGTGCAGCTGACCTCACCGCTCTCGAGGAAGACTGTCGTCAGGGGAAGGTGTCCAACAGTGGGAACAAGGGGTGCGGTGACACGCAGCTGATCGCTGATCCACTCGAGGATTTCGTCAAGTTTGCCGGGCAACGGGTCTGGAGTGTTGCGTGCCACTTCCTTGAGTGTCGCAATGCGGGTATGGTCGCTCTCGGTGGCGTGCTCAGCTGTTGCCTCTAGACCGAGCATGCTAGAGGGGGTCTGATGCAGCTGTGCCAGGAACCGAGCCAGGCTTACCGCCGCGGCACTGATCTGCCACGGAGCGACACACTCGCGCAGGAGGTCGGCAAGTGCGGTTCCGGTAGGCAGTGAGCAGAGGAGGAGTACGCCCTCAGGTCCTTCGGCCATGCTTCGGATGGTTGGTGTTGGCAAGCCGGCAGTCTTCGCAAGCGTGTATGAGGCAACAGGGGTGGAGTGCTCGGTTGTTCGGGCGAGGAGAAGTGCCAGGAGAGAGCGTGTGTTCTGCCTGCTACCGAAGCGGTAACGGATGGTGACATGCCAGGCGTTCCGTCCGAATGAGGGCAGTGGGCGCAATTCCGTGAGTAGCACCTGCTGCGAGGAAACGATGCTGGTAAGGGCGGCGTCCAAAAGTTCGGGGTGGGGGAACACGTATGGCTCCATGATAGACTCCTGGCAATGCGACGAGACGGCTGAACTGTCCTGCTGAGGATAACTCATTCACACGTGCTTTCCCACCACCTCGCTACAATGACGCAGTGGTGGGAGATGTGGAGTTTAAGAGAGAAAGCGTGGAGATCTCCTTGCGGGTCCTGGTAGTTTCGCCATTGTTGCCCTATCCAGCAAGAAGTGGGGGAGCGCTGCGCATTCGGCAGCTCCTCCGCGCGTTGGTGCTCGAACACGAGGTCACGCTACTAACGAGTACTCCGTCCGGGGCACGATGGGAAGAGGCCTGCGAGGCATTGGCCCCGGTTCGCCTCTTGCGAGTGAGAAGTGGATGGACTCCTGGTGAGGGACCAAGTCTCGCCAAGCGGGCTCGTCAACTGCGCTCGCTTTGCTCGCGGCGATCCGCCTTTTACTGGACCTTTGCCTGGCCACTTGCTCCTGTGGTCAGGAAACTGGGAGCGCAGGCATTCGATGTTGTACAGGTGGAATACGGACCTTTGGGTCTGTTGCCGCTGCCGTCTGGTGTGCCACTCGTGCTCGACACGCACAACGTGGAGTACCGGACGCTCGAGCGCATTGCTGAGCGAGCCTCTGCGTGGCGCCGACTGTGGCTACGCCTGGAAACCGCGCGTGTCCGGCGGGATGAGCAGGAAGCCTGGCGACGAGCGACCTGGTGTTTGGCAACGTCCCATGTTGATGCGAGAGAGATCACTGCGGTGAGCGGAGCACGCGTGGCGGTTGTCCCGAACGGCGTTGAGTTGGAACACTATCCATTCCAGCCCCCTGAACGTGCAGAGCCTGATCATGTGCTCTTTGTTGGGAGCTTTCGCTACTGGCCGAACGTGGACGGGGTACGGTGGTTCGTTGAGCAAGTATGGCCGCGGATCGTTCGGTGTCGGCCGGCGGCACGGCTGAGTTTGGTCGGCTTCGATCCACCTGCTGAGGTGCGGCGGCTGGAGTGCATGCCTGGGGTCGCGGTTGTGGGAACGGTGCCGGACGTGTCGCCCTGGCTGGCTCGGGCGAGTGTTGTCATCGTGCCGCTACGCGCCGGAAGCGGCACACGCCTCAAACTCCTTGAGGCGCTTGCCGCGGGGAAGGCTGTTGTCTCCACACAGCTTGGTGCCGAGGGTGTGGAATGCGAACATGGACGCCATCTCCTCCTTGCGGACGAGCCCCAGGCATTTGCGGCCAGTGTTTTGTCCCTGCTGGCATCCCCAGAACGGCGATTGGAGCTGGGTCGGGCAGGTCGGCGGCTTATCGAACAGGAGTACGCTTGGGAGCGGATTGCTGAGAAACTTCTGGTCGTCTACCGTCGACTCGCAGGTGGCAATTGAGGCTCTGGCGCGTAGATCCATCCCTCTCGCGTCGCTTCGGCTGGAAGGTTCGATAACGCAGGTTGCTGCATCATGACAAGCCAGACGCTCACCGCTGCCACGATACTATCGAGAGCATCACCTCCGGGCTGTGCGACGACGATATCAGAGAGCGCTGGTGGAACCATGACGCCAAGGTCCTGGAGATCCCTGAGAATTCGTATCCGAGCAGCCTGCGCGCTTGCCCTCGTGCCCTTGTAACCGCGATACGGTAGACCAAGCACGCGGAGGGACACTGCAGGGCAGACCTCGAGCAAGTATGGCCGGTCTGGGGTACGGGGGTGGAAGGGGGCAACTGCGACCATGCGCCGCTGGACCAGTGGATAAAGAACTTCTCTTAGCCACGCATCTGTCTGACGAAAGAGGCGCAGGTTGGTCGGTGCAAACGGAGCTCGGAGGAGACGATCCGTGAGTCGTTTGCGTTCGCGGCCCGAAGGATCGCGCCCTGCATGTCGGAGGGCATCCGCGTCGGGAAAGCGTCGGTGGTACGTGGACAGCCACTCTTCCCAGGTTGTATCCACGAGGGGAAGTGGCAAACTGAAGCACGCATCACAGCCAATGATGCTCGACCCACTCCGTGCTATGAAAGAAACAAGTGCTGCTGTGACCGGCTGGGATAGGTCTTCCAGCAGTGCCCGCGCTGGACACATTTCGACCAGCGTGAGCTGGTCATGATCCCCAACGGCCAAGGTGACCCAGGTTCGATGGGCAGCGTCACGGGCAGCACTAAAGTCGATGCCGATAAAACACGTGTGTGGTTCTACTTCCATGCGCGTTCTTCAAGTTCCCGCTCCAGGGCAGCTGCAAGACGGGCAAAGGCCGGAGGGTGCTGACGCCCAAGAATGACCCGGACAAGAGGCAGAAGTTCCAGATCGACGACTTCCCCGAGCTGGAGAACCGGTCTACCCGTCCGTTCAATCCACCTTCCCCCGAAGGCCATGCGGAGAGTCTCACCAACATAAGCGGCAAGTGGCTGGGCGAGCGCCGTAAGGTCTTGTGGCTGCTCACCGCCATAGACTTCGGCAAGATGCAACCACTGGTCCAGGAGATCATCGAGCACAGCAAGCGACTCCAGGGAGAAATCGAGTTCCTGCCCTGTTGCTTCACGGACTCGTTCGGCAAACTCATGGGCGAGGCGAGACTGTTCCTGCCACATTACGTTCCCGCCAGCTAGTGTATCCCATGGAGGAGGCGGTCTTACCATGCGATTGCAGAAAGGTGGGAAGGTCTTCGTGAAATACTCACGGTTGTAAGCGGAGTCATGCGGGCCATCTTGGCGTTTGGTCGGATACCCTTTGTGACTTAGGGTGCGAAGGGGAGCGTGTGCTGCAGTTGACGGGGGTTGGCCAGAGGTACTTCAGGGAGAGATGATAGTGTGGACGCCCGTACTCTATGCGGCGGCGGGAGACGCGTAAGAAAAGAGAAAGGGGTAGACGGTGTTGCATCCGGAGCGAAGCGTTCTTTCGGTTCCTGGTTCCCGGCCAGAACTTTTTGAGAAAGCGTTGCGCTCTGCAGCGGATCTGGTCTTTCTCGATCTCGAGGATTCGGTTGCCGAAACAGCGAAGGGAGAGGCACGCCGTCATGTGGTGCGTGCCTTGCAGGAATTGGATTGGCGTGGACGTCCGCGAGCTGTGCGGATCAATCCACTGGATTCGCCGCACTGTTACCGTGATCTGGTCGAACTTGTCGAATCAGCTGGGAATCGTTTGAACATCATTATTTTGCCGAAGGTTAATCACCCAGATGAGGTTCGGGCAGTTGGTCTACTGTTGAACCAGCTGGAGACTGCTGGCGGGATAGGGCATCGCATTGAGTTAGAAGTTCAGCTTGAGACGGCGAGTGGAATTCTTCACGCGGCACCGATTGCAGCAGCAAGCGACCGGCTACGCAGTCTCGTTTTTGGCCCAGGTGACTACGCGGCATCGGTTGGCATGCCGATGACCGCGATCGGAATGACCGATCGCTGGGATGAAGCGTACAGAGGCTCCCGACTCCACTATCCAATGCACCAATTGCTTGTTGCCGCGCGAGCCCATGGACTGCGGGCGATCGATGGTCCCTACGCCGATTATCGGGATCTTGACGGATTGCGCCTTGCTGCTCTTCAGGCAAGGGCACTGGGGTATGATGGCAAGTGGTGCATCCATCCAGCGCAGATCCCAGTCGTCAACGAGGTATTCACACCGACAGAAGAAGAAATCGCGTGGGCAAAGGAAGTGCTGCGTGCCTATCACGAGGCTGAGGAGCAGCGCCGTGGGGCAACGGCAATTGGGACAATGATGATCGACGCGGCGAGCCTGCGCATGGCTGAGAGTACGTTAGCACGGGCCCGTGCAGCAGGACTAGGGTTTTGATCCTGTCTGAACTCATCGCACACAGCAAGCATTTGTGGGAGTGTCAGACGAGCGGCAGTCACTCGCCAGATCACGTTTTGGCCTCCTCTGAACCGCGAGACAGCCAGTCGCTCGAGTGTGGCTGTGCACAATGCGGCGTCTTCTATCGTGCCTTGCACGGTAGTGCGGGCGATTGCTGGGGTTCGTCGTTCATGATAGGGTAACGCTCGACTGTGGGGCACCGCGACGCGGTCGGATCACTGGGGTTTGTCGTTGTTCGGGTGGGAGACGGGTCGTGTCTTTCGACCTGCGGCACTGGCTACTTATTTTTGTAAGTGCGATGCTCCTGGTGACCATTGAGTTAACAGAGGACTATTTAGAACGGAGTTGGCCACGTGTGCGTCGGCCAGCTGACGGATGGGCTGCATCGGAGGGGGTACGGCAGCTTTGGGCAGTGGTCGGTGTGCTTGTTTTTCCGGGTATTATTTTGCTTCTCTTGAACCTCGCGGTGCTCATCTGGCGTGACTTGCCGCTGGCGCCCGTACTTGTGCTTGGCGCGCTGGTATTGGGCTTCGGCTGGGCTGGTTACCTCTTACTGATCAGTCAAGTCGGCGGATTGGATGACTATCTCGAAGGGATCGGGGTAACGCTTCCGCTTGCATTGATAGCTATGCTCCTTGTCGGCGATCTTCTCCTGCTGATTGCTTTCTTTAGCTCGGTACCTGATGTTTCTCTGCGGCGATTGTTGCCTTAAGATGAGGAACGGTGGTGGCGTGCCCGTTCTCCTGCGAGGGATATCCATCTTCGCGAAGGTAGTATGTCATGCTCTGCAGCATGCTGATCGGGTCAATTTCCCGCACTGTGACTTCAGGGGGAACATGGAGCATAACAGGAGCATAGTTGAGGATCGCTCGTACACCCCCTGCGACAAGACGATTCGCAACTTCTTGCGCTGCTTCTGCGGGAACAGCGATGATACCAATACGGATGTCAAGCTCGCGGATAACACGTTCAATCTCGGTCTCTGGGAGGACAACGATGCCATTGACAATCTGACCGACGTGCTCCGGATTCTTAGCGAAGATCGCTGCGATCCGGAAGCCGTTCGGCGCAAAGCCGCGATAATGGGCGATGGCTTGGCCGAGCTTCCCGTATCCGACAAGTGCGACATTCCAGAGCCGATCAAGTTGCAAGACACTCTCGAGTTCACGGATGAGTGCCGCAACCGAATATCCATAGCCCTGCTTCCCGAAACGACCAAAGTAAGAGAGGTCGCGCCGGATCTGTGCTGCAGTCGAGCCGAGCTGCTGGGCAAGCTCTTCGGACGAGATGGTTTGCCAGCCTTCACGCCGCAGCTGGCGAAGAGTCCGTAAGTACAGTGGTAGGCGTCTGATGACGATATCTGGAACCGCTGCGTTGCGCACCGTTCGGTCTTCCTCCCTCGGTTGAATTCATGCCGAAGACATGCTCTCGATGAATCGTGTGAAGCAACTGTACCAATTCTGCGAGCAATGCGCCAACTCAGCCGCGGAACCAGTTCGCGATAGGCAGTCGGCGATCACGACCAAATGCGCGCGGCGTCAGCTTGACCCCTGGAGGGGCTTGGCGCCGCTTGTATTCAGCTCGATCAACCATGGCGATGACACGATCGACAATCTCTGGAGCGAAGCCTTCGCGGATCAGCTCTTCTCGTCCCATATCATGTTCGACGTACAGTTCGAGTAACGGATCGAGAATCTCGAATGGCGGAAGGGTATCTACGTCTTGCTGATTAGGACGGAGTTCCGCAGAAGGAGGCTTTGTGAACACGCGTTCGGGAATAACCGGCGAGATACTGTTGCGGTACCGTGCAAGCTCGTAAACGAGAAGCTTGGGCACGTCTTTGAGAACCCCAAATCCCCCGGCCATATCGCCATACAATGTTGTGTAACCACAGGCCATCTCGGACTTATTGCCGGTCGTAAGAACGATAGGGCCGAAGCGATTGGAATAGGTCATCAGAATCGTGCCACGGAGACGAGCCTGGAGATTTTCATCAGCGACATCCGGTTCTTCCGGTTGATTACCTAACGGCGCAAGCAGCTCACGGAAGGCACGGTGGACTGACTCGATAGGAATGACGAGGAAGCGGATTCCCAGATTTTGGGCAAGCGCTTCAGCATCCTCGATGCTGTGCCGCGAAGAATACCGACTCGGCATCGAAAGACCGGTGACATTCTCCGGCCCGAGGGCATCTGCTGCGATGCAGGCGGTCAGTGACGAGTCGATCCCACCAGAGAGACCAATGACCGCAGTACGGAAGCCTGTCTTGCGCACATAGTCACGGACGCCGGTGACAAGGGCTTGGTAAATCTCAGCAGTGCCCTCAAGTGGTCGCCGTTGTCGACGAACATGCTCCGGTAGTGGCGGGAGCTGTCCATCTGGCACTGGTAAGGGAATTTCGCGGTCGATGACAGGGAGCTTGGGCTGCGGCTCGGAACGCGCAAGCCACCGTCGCCGCGGATCGTGGAGCCAGCTGGAAAGCACACGTGCGACAGGTAGGTCGACGATGACGAGGTCCTCTTCGAAGGAGGCACCTCGAGCGAGAATCGTTCCGTTTGGGTCAAGGACAATGCTGTTTCCGTCAAAAACAAGCTCATCCTGGCCGCCAACTAAGTTGACGTATGCAAGATAACAGCCGCAATCAGAGGCACGGGTTTGCAGCATGGTCTGGCGTTGTTGCCATTTGCCACGATGATATGGCGAGCCGTTGATGTTGACGAGGAGGTCGATTCCCTGTGTTGCGAGGCTGCTGGCTGGTCCCACCGGATACCAAATGTCCTCACAGATCGTCACGCCAAAGCGCAGATTTCCCCAGAGGAAGCGGTATGTCTTGGTTCCACGGGCGAAGTAGCGATCTTCATCGAACACACCATAGGTCGGCAGGTGGTGCTTCGGCACGACGGTGACGAGTTCGCCTCGAGCGAGGACAGCTGCTCCATTGTAGAGCATGCCTCCTTCCACCCAGGGGACGCCAACGATCAGTACCCGATCAGGGACGGCATCGAGCAATTGGAAGAGTGCACGGCGGGCTGCCTCGATGAAGCTAACCTTGAGGAGGAGGTCTTCTGGTGGATAGCCAGGAATGACAAGCTCGGGGAAGGCGATGATGGAACTACCAAGTTCTGCTGCCTGCCGTGCCAGGTCACGAATCAAACGGACGTTGCCAGAAAAGTCACCAACTGTTGGATCGACCTGTGCGAGTGCAATCCGCCAGGTATCGCGTGTCACCTCGTCTGCCACCGTCGCTTCCTTCTCCTCTCTTCACAGCAGTTGCTTGCATCTCAGTGTAGCAACGGTCAGCGGTGCTCGGTGCCGTACAATTTGGATCAGCATCCGATACGAAGCGGCCCGAACGGGCTCGGATGGATCAGTGGAACAATGTTGCTGCAACTCACGATCCGGAACCTGGCTATCATCCGTGAAGTCCAATTGGAGTTCGGTCCGGGCTTCACCGCGTTGACCGGGGAGACAGGGGCTGGAAAGTCGATCCTCATCGACGCGTTAGGGCTCGTGCTCGGAGCACGTGCCTCGAGTGATCTTGTCCGAACCGGAGCATCGCGCGCCTGGATCGAGGCGGTGTTCGATATCTCTCACCTAAGCTCCGGTGAGTTCACTGCGACACTCGCTGAGTTTGGGATCGTGCCGGAAGACGATCAGCTGATCCTTTCCCGGGAAGTGCAAGCGAATGGCCGCAGTGTCGCTCGGGTCAATGGGCAGGCTGTGCCTGCAGGGCTGCTGGCGACGATCGGCGCGGCTCTGGTCGATATCCATGGGCAGAGCGATCATCTTTCGCTTCTCAAGACCGAGCGGCAGCTGGAGCTTCTTGATCGCTTTGCCGGAGTGCTCCCGCTGCGCAGTGAATTGGCGCGGACGGTCCGCGAGTTCCGGGCGACGCTGCGCGAACTCGATCAGCTTCGCGCTCAAGAGCGCGATCGAGCGCACCGCATTGATTTGCTGCGTTACCAACTTCAGGAAATTGCGAACGCTCAGCTGCGGCCAGGCGAAGAAGAAGAGCTGCAACGGGAGCGAGCTCGATTGCAGAATGCCGAGCGTCTCGCGATGCTCGCTGCAGAGGTGGTCAACAGTCTGGACGGGGAAGACTACGCGCCGCTGGACGTGCTGCGCCGTGCAAGCTTACGCTTAGAGGAGCTTGCACGATTCGATCCTGAGCAGCAAAGTGTCGTCGGGCAGCTCCGAGAAGCGCTCTACAGCCTTGAAGATGTCGTGCGAACGATGCGCGCGTATGCGGAGACGATTGAGTCTGATCCGAATCGCCTGGCAGCGATTGAAGACCGCCTCGAAGTGCTGCGGCGCCTTAAGCGTAAGTATGGAGGAACGCTCCAAGAGATTTTGAGCTATGCTGAGCGGGCGCGACGTGAGCTGGAGATGTTGGAATCGAGCGACGAGCGGATCGCTGAGTTGGAAGCACGAACCGAGGCGCTTGCGGCTCAGGTTGTTCAGCGAGCTGAGCAGTTGAGCCAGCGGCGGCGCCAAGCGGCGATCGCGTTGGAACGGGCGATGAGCGAGGCGATGCGGGCGCTCCGGCTTGGCCAAGGGATTTTCACCGTGCTGTTTGATGATCCGGCGCCTCCAGAGCTGCTTGTGGAGCGTGCGGCGACCTGCAGTGAGCACGGTTGGGATCGGGCAGAATTTCTCATCGCGCCGAATCCTGGTCAGGAACCGCGGCCACTCGCGCGGATTGCTTCCGGTGGTGAGATGGCACGGTTGATGCTGGCCTTGAAATCGATCTTGTCCGAAGTGGATGAGACACCGACACTCGTCTTTGACGAGGTCGATGTGGGGATTGGAGGTCGGAGTGCACAAGTTGTGGGTGAACGGTTGTGGCAACTTGCTCAACGACATCAAGTCATTGTGATTAGTCACCTTCCACAGATCGCAGCATTCGCAGATCGTCACTATAAGATCATGAAGCAAGTCGAGGGAGGAACGACAGAAACTCTCGTCCACGAGCTCCGTGGAGAAGCGCGACTTGAGGAGCTGGCAGCAATGATGGATGGTCTACCAATCACGCCAGAGTCGCTCGCCAATGCACGGGCGATGGTAGAGCGTGTCGCGCAGCGGAAGGCAGCACTGGCGGGCATTCGTGTGGGCTCGAGCAGTTGAAGGTACGGTCAGGGGTCGTGCGGGTCAGTGAAGGAAGGTGCGTTGTGCAGCCGAATTTGCGTCTCTTGAAGCAGGTTCAAGAGCAACTGGCAAAGGTTCAGGCTGAGTTATCAGAATTGGTGGTTGAGGGATCGGCAGGTGGCGGGGCGGTGCGCGTAGAGATTGATGGACTACGGCACGTGCGACGTGTGCGACTGGATCCGGCAGTGGTCCAGGCAGGTGATACGGAAATGCTGGAGGACCTGATTGCGGCGGCTGTCAACGACGCGCTACGCCGTGTCGATGAAACAGTCACGGCCAAGGTCGGTGCGTTGGCTGGAGGGCTTGGGCTTTCGTTCCCCGGTGGATCTCTGTGAGAAACAGTCATGAAGCTAGTGTAGTTGGGGGTTAGGAAGACGGTACCCTTGGAGCGCTGGCTGTAAATTGTGGATCTAGCGGAGGCCTTAGGTTTCGAGTGCTATCGGGCGCTCTGATCACTTTTTGGTTGTTGGTACTTCCGAACGGACTTCCCTTGCGCTGTGACCGTCGTTGGCTCTGAGCATCGGAGTAAGCTGTTTCTCCGGGCAGTCTCTCTCCAGTCACTGTTCGTTTTCCGGGAGAACTCGCCTAGTATGTGATCGCGCTCGATCACCTCGGAGGCGATGCTTCGAGCTAGGTTTGTGCGGGAGAGGTCGATCAGGAGCGTCGAGCGTTCGAGTTTTGCTGCCGCCAGAGGGCGAGGACCCAGAGCGCCGCTGTGAGACGCTCGCGATGATGCGGCTGCTGTGGACTGGGGGCCGGCAACCTTTTATCGGCAACAGTGTTCTCTAAGCCCGACGACTCGTGTCGAATGTGCTCCCCCTATCATGATTGGTGGGGCGGAGAGTGAAAGATGCTGCGCCTTGTGGCTAGGTTCGTTCATGGTATGGAATCTGAAGCTCACGGGTCCAGCAAGATTCCGATGAAAGGACGAGCCTCTCTGCGTTTCCTATTTGCGGTTGTGCGGGAGTCTCGCGACGAATCAGTGGAACCTTGGCGGCAGGGTGTGTGATGAACCGGACAAGGATGGGAGCTCCTGGCGCAACCGACGCGGCGAAATGAGAATCTGGGGTGGGGAGTAACCGCTCTACTTCACGCAACGGGACGACGCAGACAAGTTCTTGGCCTAACTGCGCTGGTGTTAGTGGTTCGGTGGACGACCTGGGGAAATTGTCGCTCAGCTCGGCGCGTTGGCCATATGTGGCTGTGACCTACGGACAGAGGATGCGTGATCTAAACGATAGCGACCGTTTGGCTATGAAGCTCTCCTTCTACACGTGTGAGCGCGGAGAGTGCTTCGAGCGATCAAGGGTGGGGTCTTGGTGCGTTTACTGGAGTTGTAAAAGGTAAAAGATGATCATGTTTGCCTTGGAATGGTTGTGTTTGCCTTGGAATGGTTGAGTTTGGCACACGTCCCGGGTTGGGAAGAGGTTCGTTGCCTAATACTTCGGGCCCATGGGAACCATTCAGGAAGACATGATTTGGCAAGATTGGCTGTCGGTTGCCGAGCTGGTTAGCGGCTGGCATTTGAGTCACGCGGAACATCCGATCACTTCTGGACTGTCTCTTTGGAGGCTGCACGCTCGACCCTGGCAATGGAGTTAGCGCTTATGACGGCGGCGTGGCGGACCTCGCGTGCACGTCTCGGGTAGTCTGTCTCACCGACCACGTCCTGGCACCTTAGGCAGCTCCCGCAATACGCATTCGCCTCAAATTGTCTCTGTGGACAGTACATTCTGCGGTATCGGAGCAGGTTGGTGGAGGCGACAGCATCAGGCGTTTGGATTGCAACTTGAACTACCTGGTATCCGGGTCGAGTGACTATGAGGGCCTCAATATCATTCGAGTGTTGGGATGCAGGAAGCTGGTCCGAGGTGCAGGACGCTTCATTGATGGTGCAAGAGTTTGCCCCACTCCACTTTTGGTACGGCAGCGTCCCGACTTAGATTGGAGGTGGCAGAGCAGGCCACATACTCCGTGCGGTCGCGGAGTTCGCTGATGAATAGGGATTCGTCCTTCCCCAGACGTATCTCTGAAAAAACGATTGTTCGAGAATTGTGCCAGCAATTGGAGCGCGATGGAGCATCGATCTACCCAACACTCCTGGTCACTTCCTCTACGGTCTTGGCTGCTCGCGGGCTGCCCTGCGAGCACGGCATGCTGTGTTGCGCGCTGGTGGGGGAGCGGAGGGAGATACACCCGGGCCTAAACGAATTCTTTGAAGATCTCGAGCGGAGTTGGTCGCCCATTAGCGCGCACGAGGGAGAGCGTCAGTCATATGTGCAGCTAGGCGGAATGGGGTCTGTGGCGTATCATGCTGCACGTGTTCGACCGTGAGGATTTCGACGAATTGGGCCTTATGGTGCGAGAAGTGTGGCGTACCGTTGCCGATGGAGCCATAGTGTAGATCGGGGACACAGGAATTGTACGTTGGGTGCATCTCCGTGCAGGAGTTAGCTCCGGGAAGGAAGGAGCGCATATGCGCATCGGGATCATGGTGGAGGGGCAGGAGGACGTTACCTGGGAGCGCTGGTTCCGCGTCATGGTCCTGGCCGAAGAACTGGGCTTTGATTCGCTGTGGCG
The DNA here is from genome assembly GCA_938028665.1 of uncultured Thermomicrobium sp. Classification (GTDB taxonomy): domain Bacteria; phylum Chloroflexota; class Chloroflexia; order Thermomicrobiales; family Thermomicrobiaceae; genus Thermomicrobium. The sequence continues at coordinate 88,483 of CALIMB010000014.1, forward strand.
TTCGGATCATCTCTTCTCGGTGCTGGGCGTCGTGGAGCGGGAGACACTGGCGCTTTGGCCATCGCTCACTGCGGTCGCGCTTCGCACAAGTCGGATTACGTTTGGACAGCTTGTTTCACCGGTAAGTTTCCGGCATCCTGTCGAACTAGCTCAGCAGGCGGTCGCGCTCGATCACCTCTCCAGTGGACGGTATGTGTTGGGCGTGGGTGCTGGGTGGTATGAACGAGAGCACCAAGCCTTTGGTTTTCCGTTACTCTCGGTACGCCAGCGGATGGACCGACTGGCGGAAGCACTCGAAGTCATCAGGCTGCTCTGGACAGGTGAGGTGGTCTCTTACCAAGGGACCTACTACCAGCTTGAGCAGGCGCAGCTTCGCCCCCGACCTTTGCGAGCGGCCGGAGTACCGATTGTGATTGGCGGAAGAGGAGAGCGCCGTACTCTGCTGCTTGCCGCCAAATACGCAGTCGAGTGGAACGTCACCAACGTCGGCTTGGAAGAGCATGCGCGAAAGATTACGCTCTTGCGTGAGCATTGTCGGGCGATCGGGCGAAATCCGGAGACGATTATCTGTTCATGGATGGTAGCGCACCTAATTGGTCGTGATAACTCGGAGCTAGAGGAGCGAGCTGTCCGGTTGCGGCAGTGGTTCCCCACCTGGAGTCGGCTCAGCCCCGCGGAGGTGATTGCAGAGGCGCGGCGACGGCATTGGCTCGTCGGCACGCCTGGCGAGATTATTGAGCAGATCCGGGTACGTGCCGCGATCGGCGTGCAGCGCATCATGCTCCAAACCTTCGATCTTGATGATGTTGACGCACTGCGCCTGGTCGCGTCGGAGGTCATACCGGCTTTTGCCGAGTGATCTGGAGTACCGGGGGGATCATCCCCCGCGGCGCTCCAGATCAGCAAGAACTTGCAAGGCGCAATTGCGACCGGGGGCGCCGAAGACTGCTCCACCGGGCCAAGCTCCCGAGCCACACAGATAGAGTCGTTCAATCGGCGACTCGTACCCAGAGAAGCCGGGTGCAGGTCGAAAAGCGAACATCTGGTCGGGCGTGATTTCGCCATGGAAAATGTTCCCACCAGTGATGCCGATGATCTCTTCGATCTCGCGCGGACCGAGGACGGCCATGTGTTCGATCGCGTCCCAGATATTTGGGGCATACTCGGCGAGGGTATCGATAATGGTATGCCCGATCTCGTCCTTGCGTTCTGCCCAAGTCCCCTCGGCAAGATCATATGGAGCGTACTGAACGTAGAGCGACATAACGTGCTTGCCTGGCGGGGCGAGGCCGTCTTCCGTCGCGGACTGGATATAACAGTCCATGAACGGACGTGCCGAGGGACGTCCATGCTTGCAGTCTTCCCAGGCCCGCTCCAGATAATCGATTGATGGGTTAATCACGATGCCGCCAGTATGTTGCGGGCCGACTGCCGTACCGGGGTAGCAACGGAAATTGGGAAGCTGGTTGAGACCGAGCAAGACCTTGACCACCGACCCTTTGATTTTCATCCGCGCGATCGCTTCCCGGAACGACGGTGGCAGGTGATGTGCGGAAACCATACGGAGAAACGTTCGCTGCGGGTCGGCATTAGAGAGGATCGCACTGGCGGTATAACGGCGACCGTCGCAAAGTCGCACACCGCGTGCAACGCCGTCGCTGACGTCGATCTCGGCAACTTCAGCATCGGTAAGGATGCTGACACCATGGTCGCGACAAAAGCCGGCAAGTGCTTCGGCGATTGTGCCCATCCCACCGCGGACGAATCCCCAGGCTCCTTGATGACCATGAAGATTGCCGAGCAAGTGATGGAACTTGACGTAGGCAGTCCCTGGTGACGTGGGACCGAGGTTAACGCCAATCACTCCGCCAGTGCAGAGTGGGGCCTTAATTTGCTCACTTTCAAAGAAGGAATCTAGCACCTCAGCGATACTCTTCATCAAGAGGGTGCGGAGGTCCTCGAGTCCTTCTGGCCCCTGGAACGCCTGCTCGAGTTCTGCCAGGGTGGGAGCGGATCGGAGAAGGAACGGACGGAAACGTGCGATCATGCGGATCCACATCGCCCAGTAATCATCCCAGCGTTCGGCGTCGCGGCGCGAAAACTTGCGCAGTTCCTCGTGTGTGCGGTGTTCGTCCAGAAAAACCATGAGGTAGCGACCATCTGGAAAGGGGACGAAATATTGTGGGTCGAACGGTCGCACCTCGTACCCGTACTTCGGGAGCTCAAGGTCACGTACGACTTCGGGGAGAAGTAAGCTGCAAACATACGAGCAGGTGGAGAGTCGGTAACCTGGAAAGTGTTCCTCGGTCACGGTGGCCCCGCCGATGATGGAACGCCGTTCGAGCACGAGCACACGCTTCCCGGCCCGGGCCAGATAACCGGCCGCGATGAGGCCATTGTGGCCGGAGCCGATAACAATCGCATCGTAGTCCGGCTTCGTCATCTTCTCCTCCTTGCTGATCCAGTACTACCTTCGGTGTCAGTGGTATCGTCGCTGATTTCGCTTCTTCCTGCAAGGGGACTGCATCTATCCGAGTTTCCTTGTTGAGCACGGCTACTATTCAGGAGATTGGGATACTTTGTGCACGCTGCTCGTGCCTCTCTGTGAGTCTGAGTGAGTGGCGAGACGACAGACGGAGCTACCGTACCCTCGCGGATCCGTCAGACCATAGTGGTCAGCTGTGCTGAGGCACGCTGCCCCATATCTCTGCGGCGGGCTCTTTCCCCATTGGTGCCCTGCTTCCAGAAGAGCGTTGCATGGGTACGCAAACCAAGAGAACGGGGTAGATCAGAAAGTGGTTGCAATCACTGCCGAGTCACGGGAGGACATGTCAGCATGGTGCGCGACGAAGAGGGGAGAAAGCCATTCAGGGTAGGGGTGAGGCTGCAATGGGATAAGCGCCCCGGTGTCCCACAGAAGGCAATGCCCAGCCTGCAACGGCTGGGCATCCGCTGGAGGTGCGGTAGTTTAGGGTGAAGCTACGGCTACTGCTGCAGTTGTCGGATGTAGCTGACGAGCGCCCAACGCTCTTCAGGAGTGAGCAATTTACCATACGCGGGCATGTTCGTGAGGCCACCCGGATACTGAACCTGGTGTTGCGGGGAAGTGTAGCCGTAGGTCAGAATCCAATATAGCTCGCCATCAGTGCGCGAGACAACTGAGGGATCCTTAAGGTTTGTCGGTGGCACTGCGCCCTGCACGAGTCCCCAATACACGGCTTGTGGTCCCTTACCGTCTCCCTGCGGACCATGGCAGGCAACACAGTTGACCTGGTAGAGCTGTTGCCCTTGGGCTGCAGCTTGTGGATTGTTGGCGAGCGGGTTCTGCAGGGTCCGTGCTTCGTCCAACGTGTAGTGTGGCTCCCCGCCGGTGATCGGGACAATCCCTGCTGGGATGTCAAGTCGTGGTGGTTCCTGGGCTCGGAACGATTTCTGGTAGTGCATTTCGCTGAAAAA
>CALIMB010000015.1 GCA_938028665.1 uncultured Thermomicrobium sp.
ACAACGTCAACATCGCACTGCCAGAACTGGCGATACCGACCACGTTGTGGCCGTTCGGCTCGAAAGACCGGACCAATATGGTATCGCTTGAAGGGAAATGTTAGTTCGGAACGGTGCACCGCAACATAGCGGGCCAGCGGCACCGTCAGATCGTAGCGAAGACCAACCTCGCGCCCCCCATGATCCACAAACCGGTAGAGTAGTTTTTCCCCCTCTTCTCCGTACTTTCCCGAGAGCACCTCGTAGTATTCCAGGAGCGGCGTGTCAATCGGATCGAACCCGTAGCGCTCAAAGACACGTCGGAGTATATCGATCACCTGCTGGCGCAACAGCATCTGCCGCGGGGTAAAGTCACGCATCCCCCGGAGCACCTGTGGTGGCCGCCGTAGCTGCGCTCCGTCACTCATCTTGCCGACCCTTCTCCGCTCACTTGCGCGCCTCAAACACAAGATGCGCAAGCTCCGGCAGCACAAGCTCATCCAGTGCCAGTCGCACCGCGCCAGTCGAACCTGGCATTGCAATGACGATCTTCCCGCGCGCCACACCAGCGATGGCACGCGAGAGCATCGCCGCCGTTCCGATCTCACGATAACTCAACCATCGGAAAAGTTCACCAAATCCGTCTAGCTGCTTCTCGAGTCGGGTGGCCACCGCTTCATAGGTAACATCTCGCCGCGCAATACCAGTGCCTCCATTGAGGAGCACCGCATCACAGTCCGGCCGCCCCACAAACTCGTCAACCAACTGGCCAATCTGCTCCGCTTCGTCCGGCACGATGACGTAAGCAATCACCTGGTGTCCGCTACGTTCCAGACGCTCCCGAATCAAAGCCCCGCTTGTATCGGTTTCCGCTGTCCGGGTATCGCTGACGGTAATCACCGCACAGCGCACCGACCGGGGTGCAGCTGCCCGATGTTGTTCAACGCTCGTGCTCACGACTCTCCCTCCTCGCAGGTCAAGGCTAACGCGAGCGCCGCGTACCCGACCATGGCTGCCTCCAGATCGTCAAGGCGAACGCTATCGTGCACCGTGTGCGCAAGCGACTCGTCGCCCGGTGCGAAGCCAATTGTCGCCATCCCATGGGCCATAAAGTGACCACCATCCGTTGCAAACCGCCAAAACCCGTCCAAAATCGGTCGGCCAATCACCGCTTCGAGCGTTCGCCTCGCCGTCCGCAGTGCTCGGTGATCAGGCGAAAGAACATAACCTCGCGTCGGCGGGAGTTCTACTGTCACTCCACGATAGCTGCAAGCAGCACGCACAGGAACTGCCACCTCCGCCAGAACCCCCTCTTCAACACAGTCAGCCGCTAACGCAGCAACCATGCGCCGTAACTCTTCCGGGTCTTCTCCGGGCACAGTCCTCCAGTCCAACAGCAGCCGCACCGATCCAGGAATCACATTCGCGCTTTCTTGATCCGTGCGCAGTCGCGTCGGTGCGACGGTACTTCTGCCCAGTTCAGGATGCTCTCGGTGTTCCAGTTCGTTCAACCGTGACAGGAAGCGGCCGAGCGCAAAAAGCGGATTCACCCCCCTTTCCGGAGCACTGGCGTGAGCCGAGCGACCAATAAATCGCACTTCAAGAGCGACCCGACCACGATGGCCACGCCGCAACTCTAGGTTCGTCGCCTCACCAAGCACAACCGTATCGGTCCGCAGCCAGTCGCAGAGTACTGCGGCCCCAAGTCCACCGACCTCTTCTTGAACCACTGCTGTAACATAACAGTCGCCCGGCGGCCGTACCCCAAGATCCCGAAGCAGGGCCAGCCCGTAGACCTGACTGGCGAGTGCCCCTTTCACGTCGCAGGCCCCACGACCGTACAGAACACCCTCGGAAACAACGCCGGCGTACGGCGGATAAGGCCACCCATCTGGATCACCCTCGTGGACATGGTCGAGGTGTGCATTGAATTGGACGGACGGTCCACTGTTCGTGCCCCGGAGAAGGCCGACAACATTGCCGGCTCGGTCGATACCCACCTCGTCGTACGCAAGCTTCTGAAGATGCCCTGCGACAAGCTCCGCAATTGCGCGTTCCTCGCCGGGAAGGCTTCTCGTTCGGATCAGTTCCTGCGCAAAAGAAACCAGCTCATTCCGCCGCGCCCGTCCCGCCTGCCACAACCTTCTGCGTACCGTAGCATCGATCACCGCCAGCCATCCTCCCCTTCACTGACACTGCCGGGAAAATGCACCCACCGAAGCACACGGCCAGCCCGATCCACGGTCACAGCGATCAGGTCGATGCGACAGAGCCGCTGCCCGTGCTCCGGGTGCGCAGCTAGGAACTCTTCCAAGGTCGCCAACAGTCGCCGGCGCTTGACCGCGCTCACGGCCCACTCGGCCGGCTCGACTCCATCCGCTCGCCGCACCTTCACCTCGACCGCAACAAGGACATCGCCGTCGAGGGCTACGATGTCGAGCTCACCGCTGCGGCACCGCCAGTTCCGCGCAATGACAACCCAGCCCATGTCGGCAAGCCAGCGCGCAGCTGCCGCTTCGCCAGCCTCTCCCAACGCAAACCGTGTCACCAGCTAATCCTCCTGAACGGATGGAACGATCCGGAACGAACGTCGGTGGAGGGGTGTGAGACCAAGACGGGCAATTGCCTGTCGGTGGGCAGGCGTGCCATATGCTGCGTTGTCTTCCCATCCATACCCAGGGAAGAACCGAGCAAGTCGCTCCATCATGCGATCACGCGTGACCTTGGCTAAGATCGAGGCTGCTGCGATGCTCGCACAGAGGCAATCACCATCCACGACCGCTGTCGAGTTCGCCGAGGGAAAGCTCGGGAGCTCACGGCCATCATACAAGACGTGATCGACTGGTCCCAAACGCGCCAAGGCGCGGCGCATCGCCAGTACCGTCGCCCAAACAATTCCGTACCGGTCGATTTCGCGATGCGACGCCGCGCCAAGCGCCCACGTGGTCGCGTGAAGACGAATCCATTCCGCGATACGTTCCCGCTGACGCCTGGTGAGCCGCTTACTGTCGGAGAGAAGATCGGGTACGTCTATTCCGGGGGGAAAGACACAGGCAGCGGCAACAACAGGTCCCGCCAGTGCTCCCCGACCAACCTCATCAAGCCCAGCCACTCGGACCTTTCCGACTTGCCAAAATTTCTGTTCAAGATCAAACGTCGGCCGCTCGCCCCGGCCAGGCTGGTGTTTACTGGACGAGGCGAGCGGCTCTGCCATGGCTCTACCCTTTAGCGCAGGTAACTTCCTTCGGGACGCCGCCGCTCCTTTAGGCGAGCCGCCTTTCCTGCACGCTCCCGGAGGTAGTACAAGCGTGCACGACGCACCTTGCCATGGCGTAGCACTTCGATCTTCTCGATGAGCGGACTATGCAGAGGGAATGTCCGCTCTACTCCGATGCCGTGCGAGGCGATCCGACGCACCGTGAAGGTCGCATCCGTCCCACCACCCCTCTTGCGGATGACGACACCTTCGAACGGCTGCAAACGCACATTCCCACCTTCGACGACACGGTAGTGCACACGCACTGTGTCACCCGGACTAAAGGGGGGCAAATCTGTCCTCATGTACTGCTGCTGGACGCTACGGATGAGATCCTGCATCGCTTCGGTCCTTATCCTGCACTCTCCTGTGCTGCGCATCGCCAGAACGGCCGCCGAAAGACAGCCATCCGGCAGTATAGCAGACTCTTGCGCCTCACAAAGCCACTCCGCGAACTCGCTTCCGCGGCAAGCTCTCCACCACTTCAACTGCCACCTCGTAGCGGCCGAAGGATGGCATGATGTACATCCCATCCACGACCTCGTAGGCCCGGGCGACAAGTTCCCGCGCCATTGCCACTCCCTCGGCACGTCCGTTGGGACCTGCCCGCCGCATCCGCTCCAATGCTTCTTCCGTCAACGTGATACCCGGCACTTCATTGTGTAGGAACACTGCATGTCGATAGCTCTGTAGCGGAAGGATACCCAGCAAGACTGGCACCCCAAGTGGTCCGTAGCGCTCTTCGTACTTCCGCACAAAGTTCAACCACGTCTCCAGATCAAAGACAGGCTGGGTCATGATAAAGTGCGCCCCCGCAGTGAGCTTGGCATGGAGCCGCTCCAATTCCCGATCAAGGTCCGGGCGCGTCGGATCACATGCCACCCCGATGGTGAAGCTCGCCTGCTGACCGATCGACGCCCCACCGGCATCTACTCCTTCATTGAAGTTCCTTAAGATCCGCACCAGCCCTATCGAGTCCACGTCGTAGACCGGTGTGGCGTGAGGATAGTCGCCGAAAGTTGGTGGGTCACCAGTAAGCGCTAAAATGTTACGCACCCCAAGTGCGTGGGCACCGAGCAGATCCGACTGGAGCCCCATGAGATTCCGGTCGCGTGTCGTCAAGTGCAGAATCGTCTCGATGCCAACCTCGTGTTGCACCAAGTAGCAGAGCCCTAGAGCGCTCAAACGTACCCGCGCCATTGGGCTGTCAGCGACGTTGATGAACTCGACTCCAGCCTGATGCAACATTCGAGCACCATCAATCGCCTTCTGGGGATTCAATCCTTTCGGCGGATCGATCTCCACACTGACAATGAATTCCCGGCCGAGCTTTTGCTTCAGTCGTGTCGGTCCCTCCGGAGCCAGGACGGTTACCGGCCGAGCACGCTCTTCAAGACGGATCGCTCCACTCGCAGAGACAGCGACGGCTCCCTGCTCATCAAGCACTCGCCGCATGGCAGCAATGTGATTTGGCGTCGTGCCACAGCAGCCTCCGAGGATCCGAACTCCCAGCTCCAGCGCCTCTCGCGCAAACTCTGCAAAATAGTCCGGCGAAGAGCCGAAGATCACTCGGTCACCGAAAACGGTTGGCCAGCCAGCATTCGGCATCGCAGACAGCGGAATGTTCCCCTTGTTCGCCGCAACCATGTCCTGCAGAACCGCAAGCGTCGGTCGCGGACCGACGCTGCAGTTCACCCCGATAACATCCACCCTTAGCTCGGTGAGCGTTTGGACCACAACATCCGGCGTGCACCCAGCGGTCGTCCGCCGATCGGCAGTGAAGGTCATCTGCGCAATGAGTGGCAGGTCACAGATCTCGCGTGCAGCAAGGATCGCTTGCCGCAACTCTTCCAGTTGGCCGAACGTCTCAAAGATCAGAAGATCAACACCACCTTCGAGTAACGCCTCAATCTGCTCACGGAACAGGTCACGAATCGTCTCCGGTGCGACAGTACCGATTGGAGCAAGAATCCGCCCGCTCGGTCCGACCGATCCAGCGATGAGCACCGGAATACCGGTGATCTCTCTTGCCTCGCGAGCAAGGCGCACAGCCCGTCGGTTTATGTCCCGCACATGTTCGGCTAGCCCGTATGACTCGAGCTTTGTCCGATTCGCTCCAAACGTATTCGTTTCGATCAGCTCTGCTCCCGCCAAAATGTAATCGCGATGGATCGCCACAACCAGGTCCGGGTCACGCAGATTGACGGCCTCAAAGCACTGCTCGAGTCGTACGCCTCGTTCGTACAGCAGTGTTCCCATTGCTCCATCAGCGAGCAAAGGTCCTTGCTGTAATCGCTCGAGGAACGGATGCGCCATCGTGACCAGTCCCGTAGACTTCGTGCCCCAACAGCCACCTGTCGAGTGAGTGTACTCCTTCGCTCTCCAAACTGTCCTGTGATACCTCAACTCATGTCCTCTGGTGCAACCGCTCTCCCAGGGCACTGCGAGCGAAAGGCAGCTACCCCCTGCTCTCTCCTCTTGGGAACATCACGGAGGTCGCGGAGAGGGCTCCTCATGTGCTACGGGCGAGCGAAAGCGTGCGAACCAACACCAGGCCCTCGAAGGATGAGCAGGCATCCACGATCCTGCCGCTAGCAAGTGGGACGCTCTGCGGTCGTACGCCACTCCAGCCTCTAAAACACCGGCTCACTGGCTTTCCCACATCACCTCAGGCGATACTCCCTGAGTACCGGGAGGGGCGTCTCGAACCACTCGTTCTTTCCGGCATGCTAAGTGCGCTGACAGGGCAACAAGTTGCGCCGATCGTTGTGCCGTGAGTTGGAAAGCACTGCTTCCCCGGGAGCATCAAGCGATTGCAGCTACGGGCTTGCACCGTATCGACAGATCAGAAAGCGTGGACACTTGCCTGCCCGTGAGGAGTCGACTCGTCAACGTGAGGCCAATACACGGTAGGAGCCAGCGGGGTCGCCTCGTTATGGGTGGCAGCCAAAGCGGTTAAGTGCGCACACCGAATTGACAATCGACCGTGTGCCATGTACGATCGGCACGTCAGGAGCGCTGCCGTGAGTACACCGCATCCAGACAAGCCGTCGCTCGTTATAGACATAGGAGGACAGGGGATGTCGGGTACCGTTGCGCTGTCT
>CALIMB010000016.1 GCA_938028665.1 uncultured Thermomicrobium sp.
CTTCGGTCTAGTGATTACCAACTCGCCACAGCAGCGTCCGGTGACGGTCGCGCTGCAGAATATCGCCGGCAGTCAATACACGATGTGGAACATCCAAATGGCTGGAGCCCTTCTCGTGGCACTGCCGACATTACTCGTCTACATCCTGCTCGGACGATATTTCCTGCGCGGGCTGCTTGCCGGTTCACTGAAAGGCTAGAAACCACTCGTTACGTCGTCCAGTCAGCTCTGTCACCGGCCGAGGTGATGTTCTTCTCTCGTTATCAACCGATACTTTATCACTCCAATATGCTGTATGAGCACTAACTCCACAGAGCGTAGTGTGACCACGGCACCCCGGACAATCTCTCGTCCCCCTACCGTAATCCGCCTCCCCTGAAGGCTGCAGACAGCGATGTCACCCGCACCATGCTGAAGCAAGCACTACCCGCCCTGGCTATCTCGACCAGTCGAAGCAGATGAGCAGCACCATAGGGCCATTTCGCTCCTTTTCTTGTGCACTATTTGGATAATATCAAAACTAGATAGGGATCCAACATAGCTATATTCTATACATACAAAACCTTACTTCTTAAGTATTATGACGTATGCGTCTCATCTGGATCTTCTACTTCTTCAACCATACTGGGCATCTCGCCATTGAACTACTAAAAGATGCAATCTTTCAGATCATCTCGTGCCTCGCCCTGACACTCCACGCCGCAACACTCCTCGAACATCTGATAGTCAATGAAAACACTTATTGAGATCGTGCTCTGCAGGGAAGGAGCTACCGTACCCCCTCGGCATCGTCTCGGCTACGGGACTCCTCGTCTCAGACCACCTGCGGAGCAGAAAGGAGGATGCGCCTTCGTACCCTGCCGAGAAACCGACCATAACATCGCTTGCAAAGCCCCCTTCCCCTCGCCCCGCACCGCTTCTGGGTGATCATCTCGCCGCCACGTCGGCAAACGACTGAACACATGCTATACTCGTCGTCGGTTGATATTGGCTGTAGTAGGGTGGGAACTTCCGTGGAAGGTGAGTCCTACACGATGACTGTGTTCGATCCAGAACTTCGCCAGCGATCGAGGGCTGCGCGTGTCGCCATGGCGTTACTCCGCCTGAGTCATGCAGTGAAGGCAATCAGTTCTGACGAAGTGAAAGGGCTTGGGCTGACACCGATGCAGGCGCAGGCCTTGCTCTGGGTCCGCTATACCAAGCCATTTCTCGCATCGGTTGGACGACTCGCCCAAGCCCTCGGTGTGACGCATGTGACGGCGATCGGTGTGATCGATGCACTGGAGCGTGAAGGATTGCTCACCCGGGAGATGAGTCAAACCGACCGACGCGTCACACTGCTCCGCTTGACCCCTGCTGGCGAGGAAGCCGTCCAACGCTTGGAACGGTTCGGCCATACACTTGAAGAAGCACTTGCCGCGATGAACGAGCGCGAGCTCGCGACACTCGAGCATGGGCTGGGGGCAGTAGTCTGGAGCCTGCGAGCAGCCGGCTTGCTCCAGGTAGCAGAAGCGTGCCGTGGCTGCATCTATTTCCGCGAGAACGTGGCTCCAGGAAGCAGCGAACCGCACCGATGTGACCTGATCGAGCGATTCTTGAGCGAACACGAGGCTCGTCTCGCATGTCCAGACTATCATCCCAATCGCCCAGAGGGTCTGTTAGCGTTAGCCGCAGAGTGATGGCTGTTCGACACAGCGAAGGTACGTCTCCCAAGAGCAGTGGAATTTCCACCGCCCAGCTCTTGCTGCACGTGCTTTCACCCGCAAAATGTCGCTCCACCGCCAACGTCCGTCCGTAGCTGGGCTGAGATTTAGCGGATGTGGCGCAGGGGGGTCATTGGGAAACTGTGCCATCTTCTTCCAGTCTGCAGATCATGTTGGGCAACAGACGCCCACCCTACCGTCGAGGCAGACTGACTGCAAAACAACCAATTCTCTGTACGGCAAACGGTACATGGCCATCTGTGGCCATGGCCATTGTGATCAGAGGAGCTAAGCACTCTACACGCTTTGCCTCCTCCGCACCGCCTGCGGTACTATCATGACAAGCATGGCGGAGCGTGATGCCCCCGTAGTTCAGTGGATAGAACGGCGGCCTTCTAAGCCGCATGTCGCAGGTTCGAATCCTGCCGGGGGTACCATCTCGCTTCGCCGACCCGGCAAGGCTCCGCGCGGAATGCCATTGCGGCCGGAGATTGACAACAATCAGTGAGGGCGGACGTGCGTCAGCGTGCTAATCAGCTTTGGCTTTTCTCCTTTCTCCTCGGTACGCTGCTCGTGGTGAGTCACCCACTCCTCACCCGCGTCCTGGGTATACCACTCTCCGATCTCGCAGCGAACATTATGGGTGGCGCAGGGATCGGCCTGCTCATCTTAAGCTTACTCACCCAACTTCGGTTTCCACGCCGTCAGCGCAAACGACAGGAGTGAGAATAAAGATGCGTGTCACGGTTCGCTACTTTGCCGTCGTCCGCGAGCTCCTCGGGCAAGACCACGAAGAACGCGAACTCCCGGAAGGGACCACTGTTGGCCAATTCCTGGAAGACTTGATCGCGTATCAGCCGATGCTGGAACGTTTGCGTCGCTCCATGTTGGTCATGGTCAACCGGCGCTATGCTCGCCCTGACCAGCTCCTCGCCGATGGGGATGAAGTCGCGCTCATCCCGCCTGTCTCGGGAGGCAACCTTCCCTTCTCCGTCGGTCCCGAACCACTGAACCCAGCCGCTGTTGAGCGTCTCGTGGCCGACCCACGAGCTGGGGCAATCGTGACATTTATTGGCACAGTCCGGGACCATGCGCGCGGGAAACGCGTGTGTTACCTGGAATATGAGGCCTATGCGGAGGCAGCGGTCGATGCATTCGCCCAGATCGCTGCTGAGATCCGGCAACGCTGGGACATCCTTGGCATCGCCATCGCCCATCGGACCGGACGGCTAGAGATCGGGGAAGCAAGCGTCGTCATCGCTGTGTCGAGCGCGCACCGCGCTGAGGCATTTGAAGCGTGCCAGTATGCGATCGAGCGCCTCAAGCAGATTGCACCCATCTGGAAGAAAGAGGTGTACGAAGACGGCGAGATCTGGATTGGCAGTGAGGCGCTCTATCAAGAACTCTTCGCACGACACACCAACGAGCCAGCTGCTTCGACCGACTGATGGTGATCAGGCCCGCTGACTGCGAACCGGTCCTCGCAGGATCGCCTGCAGTCGCTCGCCAGCACGGTACGGCGCGGCCCGGGGTGGCACGACAAGATAGGCGTTCGCGCCTACCGCGGAGAGCAACCGGGCTGACGATTGCGGACCAGTATTACGGGCGCGGAGTGTCCCGTCGGCGTCACACCAGACGATCGCCCGCTGGTACTCGATCCGATCACCCGGTTCGATATCATGCTCGAGCATAACAGTGACCGGCTCCAGCTCGACTGGCTGCTGGCCAGTCATCGCTCGCAGCGCTGTTGCGACGAAAATCTCAAATCCGACCAACGCCGAGACTGGATTCCCCGGAAGACCAAAGAGCAACGTGGAGCCAGCGGTGACAAAATGAAACGGTTTCCCTGGCTTCATGAAGAGACGTTCGATGTGCACTGTTCCAAGTGTTTGCAAAGCCGCACTGATAAGATCCCGCTCACCCACCGAGACCCCACCAGAGGAGATCACGACGTCACTCTCTGCGATCCGTTCCCGGAGCAACTCAGTCAGGCGCTCGACGTCATCTGGTCCGCGCCCAGCCCAGACCACCTCAGCCCCTACCTGTTCAGCAGCCGCAACAAGCATGAACCGGTTTGAGTCACGGATCTGACCGGGGCCGAGCGGTGCGTCCGGTTCGACGAGTTCGTCCCCTGTGCTCAGAACCGAAACACGTGGCCGACGAGAGACCGTAACTCGGGAGAAACCAAGACTTGCTAACAATCCGATCTCAGCCGGGCCAAGCAGCGTACCCGCCGGAATCACCAGCTCGCCGCGCCGAACGTCCACTCCAACCGGCCGCACATTCTCGCCTAGCCGAACCTCATCGCGGCGAACCACAATATGGTCGTCCACTACATCAACATCCTCCACCGGAACGACTGCATCCGCACCAGCGGGGAGCGGTGCTCCGGTCGTGATGCGAACGGCAGTGCCCGGCGTGACGACAGCATCGGTGACATGTCCAGCATACTGTTCGCCAATCACCTCCCGCCAGGGAGAGGTGTCATTGTGGACTACCGCGTAACCGTCCATCGTCGCGGCAGGAAACGGCGGGTGGTCCTCAGGCGCAACGACAGACTCAGCGAGCACTCGCCCAACTGCCTGCATCACTGTGACGACTTCCGTCGGCAAACGCTGCACATGCGCCAGAATAATGTCCAGGGCTTCTCGCGGGGTCAACATTCGACTTGTCCGCTGCATGCCGCGCTCCTTGCACCATCACTATCTCCACGAAAGCCAGTCAATCCTACACCGCCATCGCCCAGCGCGGTGAGCAGTGCCACGAACACACTGGTTGTTTCCGCCCTTGACACCAGAAGGGACGAGGGTCCGCTGCCAAGAGGGGAACCCAAGGGACGCGCAATTCCCAGAAGGCTCTGGGAACGCCAATCTACCAGTTCGCTTCCAATGACTCTCTGCGTCTTGTGTCTACCCTTGGGCGTCCACTCCCACGCCGGTGCTGACGCCTGGCTCTCCCAGCTGATCACAGTCAGGAGCTGTCGCTCTGCGTGCTTCGTCCGACCTGATGCAGTGTCCCTCATTATGACCCGACCATGTGAAAGCTTCTTGCAGCTGCTCCGTGAGGCGGAGTGATGCCGCGAATCGACCGGAGGATGAGCAACGTCCCTCGACGATGAGTCGCCGGAGCAGAAGGGAATGAAGAGGCTTCCGCCATTCTGCGTGATGCAGCGAGTGAGACAACACGACCCTGACCGTGAAATTTTTGCAACCCGCGCACCCATGCCCAACTGTGCAATGAACCCACAGAGATAAAGCAAGCACCCCATCGAGATACCATTTGAACAATTTATCGTGCTTTATCAAAGTCGATGAGGGAGAGAGCTGCAGCGCACAGTCACCATACTCTGTCGCCGTGAGCAATCAGGTGAAGGGGAAAGGAGACAAGTCGGCACAGGGGCACAACTGGATACCCACTGCAGGCACAGTACTCTTCAAAAACATGGGCAGGAAAGTGTCGGATGAAACTAGGGATAGTGTAGCTCGATAGCTTTCCCCACGCAATCCAATCGTGACAGTGCACACTGCCCCATGTGACCGATCCGGCCATGGAGCGTATTCCTCTTTCCTCTTCGCCGGGCGATTGCAATTAGCGATGGCTGCTCCGTATCATAAAAGGTGAAACTCATATCCTCTTGCTACCCTCACGGTTGAGTGTTGAGGCATGATGGCAAGCGCTGTACCCCGCGAGGGCGGACACCACACTGAATCGACTCAGGAGCCGACCGTCACGACGGCCGGCGACGTACCTACCTGGGAAGTCATCGCTCCCGAGTTCCAAAAACGCCTGCCGGGAGCTGACTTGGAACTTATCCGACGTGCATTTGAGTACGCCCGTGCAGCACACGCCGGGGTACGACGTCGCTCTGGCGAGCCGTATCTCTGCCATCCAATCGCCGTCGCACTCATTCTTGCTGATATGCAACTTGACCAGGAAACGATCGCCGCAGCACTGCTTCATGACGTCTTGGAGGACACCGATGTCACGCTGGAGCAGCTGCGCGAGGCGTTTGGACCACGTGTGGCGCGCCTGGTCGACGGCGTTACCAAGCTGGGCAAGATCCGTTGGAGCCCGGAGACGGAGCCGGTCAGTCTGGAGCGTGAGAAGACGCGGCAAGCCGAGAGCCTACGCAAGATGCTGCTGGCTATGGCGGAGGATGTTGGCGTCGTACTTATCAAATTGGCCGACCGGCTCCACAATATGCGAACTCTTGAGCACTTACCGCCCGAGAAGCAGCAGCGCATCGCGCGAGAGACAATGGATATTTACGCGCCGCTTGCGAACCGACTTGGAATTGGTCAACTCAAGGCCGAACTTGAAGATCTTGCCTTCAAATATCTCGAGCCACAGACCTACGAGACGATCGCCAAAGCGCTGGAATCCCGCGGGCATGATCGCGAGCGCTATCTCCAACAGGTGCTGGACCAAGTCAAGCAGGCACTGGCTGAAGCGGGTATTCAAGCGGTCGTCACCGGACGAGAGAAGCACATTGCCTCCATCGCGCGGAAGATGCGCCAGAAGCAGCGTAACTTCGACGAGATCTACGATGTTCTTGGAATTCGCGTTATTGTTGACGAACAGCGTGACTGCTACGCGGCGCTCGGTGTCATCCACGGCATGTGGCACCCCATCCCCGGGGAGTTTGATGACTACATTGCGACACCAAAAGAGAATCTCTACCGCTCCCTGCACACCGCGGTGATCGGACCCAATGGTATCCCGCTTGAAGTCCAGATTCGAACGCACGAGATGCACCGCGAGGCCGAGTACGGTATCGCTGCCCACTGGCGGTACAAAGAGCAGCTCCGGCCAGAGAGTGGTGACCGCTCCATCGAGGCGAAGATCGCCTGGTTCCGCCAGATCCTGGAGTGGCGAGACGAGCTCCTCGATGCCCAGGAGTTTGTCGATTCGGTCAAGCAGGACCTCTTGCCAGAGATGATCTACGTGTTCACGCCGAAGGGAGACGTCGTCGAGCTCCCGGCTGGTGCAACACCGGTCGACTTCGCCTATCGCATCCACACCGAGGTTGGGCACCAGTGTGTTGGTGCGAAGGTCAATGGCCAGATCGTACCACTGAACTACAAGCTGCAGAATGGGCAGGTGGTACAGATCATCACCTCCAAGGCACGCACTGGCCCCAGCCGTGACTGGCTCATCCCGAGCAATGGCTATGTCACCACAGCTTCAGCACGCGAGAAGATCCGACAATGGTTCCGGAAGCAGGAGCGGGAGGAGAATATCGCCCATGGCCGGCATCTCCTGGAGCAGGAGCTCCGCCGCCTGAGCGTCGAGATGAAACCGGAGGATGTCCTCAAGCTCTTCCCGCGCTATCAGAAGCTGGAGGATTTCCTCGCAGCCATCGGTTATGGGGCGATCACACCGCAACAACTTGCGGCACGCATCGCCGAGCATGAGGATCAACGTGCTCGAACAGCATCAGCTCCGGCTGCTCAAAGCGTACCACCACCGCTCCAGGTGACAGGGCTGCGTGACCTTCTAACCCGCCTGGCCAACTGCTGCAAACCTGTTTATGGTGACCCAATCGTTGGGTTTATCACGCGCGGGCGGGGAATCACTGTCCACCGCGCTGACTGCTCCAATATCCTCCACACGACTGAGCCCGAGCGGATTATCCCCGTCAGCTGGGGCGAAGCGCCGCAACAGCACCCTGTTACCATCCGCATCGAGGCGTGGGATCGCGTTGGACTTCTGCGTGATGTCACGACGCTTGTCGCTGACGAAGGACTCAACGCACTCTCCGTCCTCACCAACGTCCACGACGACCGGACGGTAACTATCCTAATGACGCTCGAGATCGCCAGTGTCCAGCAGCTCAGCCGTGTGCTCCAGAAGCTGGAGTCAATCAAGGATGTCTACGACGTCCGCCGCGTCACCGGCGGGGAAACGACAGCGCCACGCTGAGTCGCACTCACTGCTCGCCAATTTCTTCCTCCGGCTCTTCCAGCAACCCTGCTCGCTTCAGCAAGCGCTCACGTTTGGTGAGGCGCCGACGTGGCGGTATCCGCTCGGCCTCGACGAGCTCCGGCTCCCAGACAAGCTGGCGACCAGCAACCTCGACAATGTCACCTGGCTGGATACCGAGTGCGATCAAGCGGCGCGAGATGCCCCAGCGGGCTAGCAGACGCTGGTAGCGTTCTGCAGCCTCGGGATTCGAAAAATCCGTCATCAAGGTGAGGCGCTCGATCTTCGGTCCACGGAGCGCAAAACGGTGAGGTGCGAGACGCACTGCTTCCCAGCGTTCCTGCCAGCGATCGAGAGTGTAGACGCGGTGTGTCCGTACCGGTGGAGCAATCCGTTCCGGGTGAGGGATTCGCTGCAGCCGCTCCCAAGCTGCCCAAACGAGTTCTCCGACCCCCTGCCCGGTCGCCGCTGAGATCGGATAGACAGCATACCCGAGTTCTTGGAGCCCCGCTGAGAGACGCGGCCAGTTGGCTTGTGCCTCCGGCAGATCCATCTTGTTAACCGCAACGAGTTGTGGCTTACCGGCAAGAGCGGCCGAATAGGCCGCCAGCTCAGCATTGACGGTGTGGAAGTCCTCAAGTGGATCGCGTCCCTCCAGCCCGCCAGAACCATCGAGAACATGAATAAGTAAGCGCGTGCGCTCGACGTGGCGGAGGAACTCCAGGCCGAGTCCAGCACCACGTGACGCACCAGCAATCAGGCCTGGCAAGTCAGCAAGGACGAACGAGCCGCCGTGACTCCCTGGGACGCTGACTACTCCAAGCATCGGCTCAAGCGTCGTGAATGGATAGTCAGCAATCTTTGGCCGCGCTGCACTCACGGCCGCGAGCAGGGTCGATTTTCCAGCGTTCGGAAGCCCGACAAGGCCAACATCCGCGAGCAGTTTTAGCTCGAGGCGCAGCCAGCGTTCCTCGCCCGGTTCACCCCTTTCAGCAAACCGCGGAACTTGCCGGCTCGGTGTCGCGAAGTGTTGATTTCCCCGGCCACCGAGTCCTCCACGTGCGACGAGGAGCACCTCACCCGGTTCGATGAGATCACCAAGTATCTCCCCCGTCGCTTCATCAAACACCACCGTCCCTGGCGGTACGTCGATGTACAGATCCGCCCCGTCACGTCCGCTCTTTTTGTTCCCCTGACCCGGTTGGCCATTCTCAGCACGGAAGTGCTGCTGGTAGCTGAAAGGGAGCAAGGTGTTCAGCGAGGGATCAACCCGCAGATAGACATTTCCGCCGCGCCCACCGTCGCCACCGTCCGGTCCGCCACGCGGAACGTATTTCTCGCGATGGAAACTCACCGCCCCGTTTCCGCCATTACCAGCTTTGACAAAGATTTTCGCCTGATCGTAAAACATGAGACCTCCTGCCCGGGCGAGCCGAATCCCAGTGAGCATAACCACTCGCCACCGGTGCAGCTCACTCGAGAAAGTCGCGCAGTACACGCGCCCGTAGCGGATGACGCAGTTTCCGAAGCGCTTTGGCCTCAATCTGGCGAACCCGCTCACGCGTCACGCCGAAGGCGCGTCCCACCTCTTCCAGTGTATACATTTGCCCGTCTTCCAAGCCGAAGCGCATCGCCAGCACTCGGCGCTCCCGCTCCGTCAACGTCGCAAGGAGTGCCTGTACGTGCTCGCGCAAGAGTGACATCGCCGCCGCATCAAGCGGCGCAACTGTCCGCTCGTCCTCCAGAAACTCGCCCAAGATGCTCTCCTCCTCCTGACCGACCGGCATCTCGAGCGAGACCGGTTCCTGAGAGACTCGCAAGAGCTCACGTACTCGCTCTACTGGCATATCAGCGGCTTGCGCCAACTCAGTGGTTGTCGGCTCCCGGCCGAGCTCTTGGGTCAGTTCCCGTGTGATCCGTCCCAAACGGTTGAGTGTTTCCACAAGGTGCACGGGCAGACGAATCGTTCGGGCTTGATCGGCGAGTGCACGAGTGATCGACTGTCGAATCCACCAAGTCGCATAGGTTGAGAACTTGAACCCTTTATGCGTCTGAAACTTTTCCACCGCTCGGATCAGACCGAGGTTCCCTTCTTGGATCAAATCCAGAAGTGTGAGCCCGCGACCAACATAGCGCTTGGCGAGACTAACCACGAGCCGGAGATTCGCCTCTGTCAGCTTGCGACGGGCCTCTTCCCCCTCATGCTGAAGTCGCTGCCAGTGTGCGGCCAGCACATCCGACGTCAAACCAAGCTCCGCAAGCGGCGGCTCGAGTGGTAACGCTCGCTCACACGGATCACTCCACTGCCGGAGTGGCTCCGGAAAGAGGGCGAACTCAAGCCGTCGCCGTCGCAACTCTTCCTCCAGTACCTGAAGGCTCACCCCGAAACATGTAAGTGCTTGGCGCAGAACAGTTGGGGAAATGGTGCGTAACGGCAAGACCGCGCTTAAGACAGCACGACGAGATTGTCGCTCCAATCCAAGCCCCTGAGCAAACATTTCGACTCGCGGCCATCCTGTGCGGAACCGTTGCCACACACCCCGCGCGATCTCCACTGGATCCTCACCGTGCGCGCGCCGCAATTCTGCCAGGTATTCCCCAACCTCTACAGCCTGCCCGAGTTGCACTTCTTCCTCAGCAGTCAGCAGCGGAACCCGACCAATTTCCGCCAAATAGAGCCGAACCGGATCGTCAACCAAAAGATCAGGGTCCGGTTCTTCTTCAGTATCCCAGGCACTGGGCGCTTTATCACCCTCCCGCCCGTCTTCAAGTGGCACGACGATCCCCTCCGCAACCAACTCCGCGAGGATCGTTTCAGCCGCGTCCGGCCCGAGTGCCTCAATCAGTGCGGTCAGTTGCTCCCCAGAAAGCCAGCCACGCGCTCGAGCAGTTGAGAGGATCGTCATGACATCGATCGGCATCGCAAGACTGGTTGACTCGTTCGTCTTCATCATCACATCACGGGACCGCTTGGGTCTTCGGCGCCGTTCCGCCTTGGTCACCGCGCGCACTCCTCACGGTCGATGAGGACCCGGATCTCTACTCATGCGGCAACCCAGTGATACTATGGACATGGTGGGAATTCAATGCCTATTTCCTTCCCGCTAACACCTATTTCGCGTGCGATCAAGTCATCGAGCGTCTCTCGCCGCTGCCACACCATAACTCGCCCATCCTCCACCGCCACTACTGCTGGCCGACGTGCCAAGTTATAGTTACTCGCCATCGCCAAGCAGTATGCCCCTGCAACGAGTACGGCGACGAGATCACCGCGCTGAGGAGTGGGAAGCCAGGCCTCCCGGATAAGTACGTCGCCCGACTCGCAATACTTCCCCACCACCGTCACTCGTTCGACGGGACGCTCCGTAAATCGTGCAGGCAGTGCAACGTACTGCGCTCCATACAGCGCTGGCCGAATGTTGTCCGCCATCCCGCCATCCACTGCCACGTAGGTACGGACCCCAGGGATGCGTTTGACCGCCCCCACCCGGTACAGCGCCAGACCCGCACGCGCCACCAACGAACGTCCGGGCTCAAGGAAAAGTCTGGGTAGCGGGAGCTTCCAAGCACGTGCAGCCGCCTGCACCCATTCCGCGAGCATCGCGACAGCCTCAGCAAGATCCAGCACCGGATCGTTGGGTGTGTAGGGGACGCCCAGACCGCCACCTGGCGAAAACTCCAGCGGGACGATGCCATACCGGTCACGCATCTGTGCAGCAAACGTGAACGTTCGCTCAATTGCCTCTCGGTACGGCGCGAGATCGAATAGTTGCGATCCAATGTGAATGTGGTAACCGAGAATTCGCAGCCCAGGGAGCGACCGACAGGAGTGCACAGCCCGCTCAGCATCGCCGGTCTCGATCGGGAGTCCGAACTTCGAGTCCAACTGTCCTGTCCGCCGGTATGCATGCGTGTCGTGCGGCTCGACGCCAGGATTGAGACGGAGCCACACCGAAACAGCCTTTCCCTGACGTGTCGCACTTGCCGCAAGGAGTTCAAGCTCGTCAAGGTTATCGATCACGAACCGTCCCACACCGATGCGGAGGGCGAATTCTAGCTCTGACTCGAGTTTGTTGTTCCCGTGAAACACGAGCCGTTCAGCCGGAACACCCGCACATTGTGCCATGAAGAGTTCACCATCCGAGACACAGTCGATCCCCAAGCCCTCGCGTGCAAGCCACTGGAAGAACGCCACTGAAGCATAAGCCTTCGCTGCATAGATGAGCGACACCTCACCAGGATACCGGGCCAGCCCACGTCGCAAGGCCGCACAGGTAGCCCGGATCGTGGCAACGTCATAGACATAGAGCGGCGTGCCAAACTCCTCAGCGAGCTCGGCCAGGGGACGGCCTCCGACCCAGAGCTGCCCGTCCGCACCCTTCCTTGCCGTATCCGGCAAGAGTCGCACCAGTTCGGTATCGAACTCGTGCATTTTCCATCCTTCGCGCCACGGTGGGCACGAAGCTGAGTATAGTTGGCAATTCGGAGGCGCGCCAAGAGAAACAGCGCGTGTGAGACCGTCTGAGACAGGGAAGTTCCTAGAGGATGGCTGAGACAATTCTGACCGTCGACAGTGTGAGGAAACACTACGGGGCCTACGAGTTGTTCCAGGACGTTCGCTTCCATCTCCTGGAACGCGATCGCGTTGCCCTGGTCGGCCCGAACGGTGCGGGGAAGAGTACGCTCCTGCGTCTCATCGCAGGACTGGAGCAGCCCGACAGCGGAAGGATTATCACCCAACGCGGACTCCGTATTGGGTACTTGCCACAGGAGCCAGCGTTGCCAGGTGGTCGCAGCGTCCTTGAGACGGCGTACGATGCGCTTTCAGCCATCCGTGCCCTCGGCGAGGAACTCCTTTCCCTCACAGCGGCCCTCGCGACCGTGCACGATCCAGCCGAGCAGGCTCGTCTCCTGGCCACCTACGAACGTGTCAGCATGCGCTTCGAGGCCGCAGGAGGGTATGACCTCGAAATCCGCGTTCGGCAGGTACTGGCGGGGCTCGGCTTCCGCAACGAGGAGCTCTTCCAGCCGGTTGAACAACTGAGCGGCGGTCAACGGACGCGGCTGGCACTCGCCTGTGCCTTGCTCGCTGATCCAGATCTCTTGCTGCTTGACGAGCCGACAAATCACTTGGACCTGGAAGCGCTCGCCTGGCTCGAGCGGTTCCTCCAGCGATTCCGTGGTGCGGTCTTGGTGGTTGCACATGACCGCTACTTCCTTGATCAGGTCACGACACGGACACTGGAATTGAGTTTCGGTCGCCTTGAGGAATATCCAGGAAACTACTCTCAATATCTCGTGCTCCGGGCACAACGCTTCGCAGAACGGCTCGCCGCATATGAAGCACAGCAGGAGTATATCCGCAAGGAAGTGGCCTTTATTCAGCGCTACCGCGCTGGCCAGCGCGCCCGCGAAGCCCGCGGCCGAGCGACGAAGCTAGCGCGGCTGGAACGCCTTGAACGCCCGCGCGAAAGCGAACGCCTCCAACTCACGCTGACACAGAGTGAGCAGAGCGGACGAACGATCCTTACAACGACTCCGCTCACCATCGGGTACCCGAACTGCCAACTCTTCCGAACTCCAGAACTCGTTGTCCAGCGCGGGGAGCGCATCGCAATTATCGGCCCGAACGGAATTGGTAAGACAACGCTCCTGCGCACGCTGCTCGGCCAACTTCCTCCACTCTCCGGGACGATTCACTTGGGACGCGGTGTCAAGCTGGCCTACCTTGCCCAAGATCCGCGTCTTGACGAAGAGCGAACCGTACTGGAGACACTTTCCCATCGACACGCTCTCAGTGAGCGTGAGGCCAGGCGTTTCGCCGCGCGCTTCCTTTTCGCGGGCGATGAAGTGTTCAAGCCGGTCAGCGCACTGAGCGGTGGTGAGCGGCGCCGCCTGGCACTTGCACTTTTGACACTTGAACGCGCCAATGTTCTCTTCCTCGACGAACCAACGAACCATCTTGATCTGCCCAGCCGTGAAACACTGGAGGCCGTACTGGCTGACTTCGAGGGTACGATCCTCTTCGTCTCGCATGACCGCTATCTCATCGATCGCCTGGCAACAACGGTCTGGTCCATCGAGGGCGATGAGCTCATTGTCTCACTTGGCAATTTCACCGATTACCAGCGTCGTCGCACCATGGAGCGACCAGATCCGCTCTCCACGAGGACTCGGGGCCCAGGGCACAGCCTCCCCTCCCGTGCAGTATCCCACCGCACACTGCGTCAGCTCGAGCGTGAACTCGCTCAGGTAGAGCACACGATTGAGGAACTGGAGGAGCGAGCTCACCAACTCGCCGAAGATCTCGACGAAGCTACTGCACGTCAGGACGTCGAGGCGATCACTGAACTTGGCACAACGTACGAGGCTGTGATGCGAGCACTGGAGCAGGCCTACGCGCGCTGGGAAACGCTCCAAGAAGAACTCGCTGAAGTGCAAGTTGGGGGCTAAAGCGTGCGACGCCCCTATGTGATCGGACTCACTGGGAACATCGCTTGCGGGAAGTCGCTGGTCCTGCGTGAACTAGCGGCACTGGGAGCCGAAACAATCGATGCTGACCAGGTCGCTCGCGATGTGATGGCTCCTGGTAGTTCTGTCCTTGAAGCGATCACTGAGACGTTTGGGCCAGACGTTCTCCGTCCCGACGGTACACTTGACCGGCGTGCATTGGGGGCAATCGTCTTTCGCGACCCTGAGGCACTCCGCCGTCTGGAAGCCATCACCCATCCGGTCATCGTCGCAGAGATTCGTCGCCGAGTGGAGGAAAGCAACCGTCGCGTTGTCGTTATCGATGCAATCAAACTGTTCGAGTCAAGTCTAGCCAGCGATTGCGACGAAGTGTGGGTAGTAACCTGCCGACCGGAGCAGCAATTGGCCCGCTTGATAGCTCGCGACGCGTTGAGTGAAGAAGAGGCCCTGGCCAGGATTCGCGCTCAACCCCCCCAAGAAGAGAAGATCGCCCGCGCAGACCGGGTCATCGACAACAGTGGCTCGATGGAGGTGACGCGACAGCAGGTGCAAGCACTTTGGCGCGAGGTGCTCGCCAAGACCGATGGCACGGATTGCCCCATGCTTGCTGGTTCCTCTCGGCCCTCCTACACTGCCAACGCGAGCCACGTAGGAGAGAGCAAGGAGGATATCCAGGATGAGGAGGCGGACACCGACGTTAACGCCTGCGGAGGCACGGGCACTGCACGCTGAGGCACTCGTCATTGATTCGCAGCAACCTCCAATCACAACCGGAGCCCTCTTCACACCGCGCATGCGACAGCTGGTCGCAGAATACGCGCGGATGGGCCGGACCCGTGCCGAAGTCCAACCAGTTCTCGAGGCCATGGTCGTACGGGAACTGCGGGAATCGGCGGAGGTACGTCGTGCCTATCTCGATCTCTGGGAGCGCTCCGGCGTCACAGTCGCTTGCGGTACCTTCTCCGGCCCTGGCCCGATCAGCCAAGCCTTCGAGCAAGCTGTGCGACGCATTAGCCAGGCCCGGGCAATTGTCGACCTTCTTGATGACCACTTGCTCCTCGTTCGCAACGCAGCCGATATTGAACGGGCGCATCGTCAACGAAAACACGGGATTGTGATCGACTTTCAGGACACACTCGCCTTCGGTGACGATCTGGAGCGTATCGAGCTGTTCCACAACCTCGGCCTTCGCATGGTGCAATTAACCTACAACTTGCAGAATCTTGTTGGTGACGGCTGTACCGAACGGTACCAAGGAGGACTGACAACGTTTGGGTTGGAGGTGGTCCACCGACTCAATGAGCTCCACATCCTGATCGACATCAGCCATTGCAGCGAACAGGTGGGCTGGGACGCACTCGCCGCCTCAACTGCACCGGTCATTGTGTCACACTCGGCCGCGAAGGCACTTTCCGGTCACCCCCGTGCGAAATCAGATGAGTTGGCACGAGCAGTCGCCGAACGCGGGGGATACTTCGGCGTCGTCGTTGTGCCGGGCTTTCTCAGCCAGCGGCCCCATGTCACGTTGGAGGACTTCGTCCGGCACGTTGAGCACCTCGTCAACGTCTGCGGGATCGACCACGTTGGCATCGGCACGGACAAGATTGGCCCGCCAAGTTCCCGCACCGGTTCACTCATCGAGTTTCCGCCCGAGATGCCAGCTGCTCCACCAGGAACATTTGACTGGACAGGATTCCGCCCTGAGGAACATCGCCTGACGCCCGAGTATCGCCTCGAGGGATACGAGACGTTCACCGATTGGCCGAACCTCACTGTTGCCTTGGCTCAGGCCGGCTTCACGGAGGAGGAGCTCCGGAAACTCCTGGGGCTCAATTTCCTCCGTGTATTTCGTGATGTGGT
This sequence comes from uncultured Thermomicrobium sp., assembly GCA_938028665.1. Taxonomy (GTDB): domain Bacteria; phylum Chloroflexota; class Chloroflexia; order Thermomicrobiales; family Thermomicrobiaceae; genus Thermomicrobium. Next base: position 15,957 of record CALIMB010000016.1, read on the forward strand.
CGGCTGAGTCACTCCCGTCTAGTGATAGGATTGCTGCAGGCGGAGGAGCGCGAACCGGTTGACCAGTCCGCACGATACTCACTCTTCCAGCCTGACCTATGTGTGCGACTCGGGAAGACGGAGGTCGATTGTGGAGGCGTCGATTCGTCTCGGCCGTATTCGAGGGATCGAAATTGGTGTGCATTACAGCTGGCTTCTTGTCTTTGCTCTTCTTACCTATTCGCTAGCTGCTGGTGTCTTCCCCAGCTGGTATCCCGGTTGGGAACCAGGAACCTACTGGGCGGTAGGAGCCCTCTCAAGCCTGCTCCTTTTCGCCTCGGTCTTAGCTCACGAGCTCGGACATTCGCTGGTGGCGCAGTCACGCGGCGTTCCGGTGGTGAGCATCGTACTTTTCATCTTCGGTGGTGTTGCCCAACTGGCGGAAGAAGCGCGCCGGGCTCGTGACGAGTTTCTGATTGCGGTGGCTGGCCCCGCTGTGAGTCTGGTCATTGGGGTCATCTCCGTGGTTCTCTGGCCGTTCGTTGATGATATCAATCAGCCACTCGGAGCTGTTTTGGAGTATCTTGGCTGGGCTAATCTCATCCTTGTCGCCTTCAACTTGATTCCCGCTTATCCGCTCGACGGCGGTCGTGTGCTGCGCGCTCTTCTTTGGGGAGCAATGCGCAATGTCCTGCGTGCCACTCGGATCGCAGCCGGCATTGGTGTCGCCATCGGGTTCCTATTTATGGCCGGTGGACTTTTCCTTGTCTTCCGGTCACCACTCTCTGGCATCTGGCTCATCGCAATCGGTTGGTTTTTGCAGAACGCAGCCCAGCAGTCCTACCAGCAGCTCGTCATCCGACGCTTCTTTGAGGGAGTGCGCGTTGGCCAACTTATGGAGCCGGAGCCACCGACCATCAGCCCTGACCTCACAGTCGACGAGCTTGTGGATGCGCTGCTGATCCACAATGTCCGTTGCTTTCCGGTCGTGGAGAACGGTCGTCTCGTTGGCATTGTGACGCTAACCGACGTGCGCCACATCCCGCGTCAGGAGTGGTCGAGCCATCACGTGCGTGATCTCATGACACCGCGGGAGCGACTGATCACCGTCTCACCGGACGATGACCTCGAACGCGTGCTGCGTCTGATGGCGGGGCACGAGATCCACCAGATTCCCGTCGTCGACGATAGTCGGTTGCTTGGGCTTTTGACACGGAATGCCTTGCTGCGCTTCCTGCAGCTTCGGCAAGAATTGGCACGAACCCCGGACGAGATTGCCACGATCTACGCGCAGCAACGCAGGGAGCGACGTGTCTCCTGAGTCACGGTCCTTCGAGCGGATCGACGAGATCGACTGGTACAGTCTCCACACAACCGTCACGCTCGACGAGAAGAGCCTCAAAGGGCAGTCCCTCAAGACACCGTGCGAGGAACGGGAGACTACGCACGTGCGCGATACCGGACCCAGCCGGAATTCGGAGACGGACGGGCATCCCGATAGAGAGAGGAACCGGTTGCAGTGGTCGTCCAGAGAGCCCACGGGAAGGGGAGAAACAAACTGGTCGATCCAGACCAATGCTCTCCCCGCGGAGTAGCGCGGTCCAGCGTCCAGTGCGCTCACAGAGGGCACTGAAGAGCGGCTCAGTGAGCGCGATCCGACCGAAACCCTCCATCACCAAGATTGCAAACGGCAACGGCCAGTCCGCGAGGGAAGTTGTTAGCGCCCGCCGCATCTGGGTGATCTCCCTGAAGAAAGGTTGGAGCGCACTCACTGAGAGACTCCCGACGATGACCCCAGCAGCACCAATTTCCAGCAACCGGCGTAGGACTGCACTGCTCACCGTCATACCCGCAACGACGACCGCACCGCGGCAGCGCTCGTCAAATTCGTCGAGCGGCAATTCACGGTCCGGACGGTCGGCAAGGACCAGAAGCGGGCCAGCAGATTCTGGTCCAAGGAGCACAGCACCAGTCATGAGGTCTCCAACGGCACGGACCTCGACTGCTCCATCAGCAATTCGGACCACCTCGCCCGCGACAAGTGCTGGAATCGGATGGCGCGCTGCTTCGGCAACGACAACGAGTGTTCCGGTCTGTTCATTCAGTGTGGCAAGCCGTCCTGCAATTGGGCTCGACACCTGAAGAGAGCGAAGTCCCCGTCGGCGAGCTGCAATGACCTCGCCTGCTTCCACCCGTTCGCCGAGCGCCCGCACAAGATACCGGGCAACCTCCCCTGGAGCAACCCCAAGTTCCACTGCGATCGCAATACGGGCAGTACGGCTCACACCGGTTGCAGCCGTGGCGATGATCGTCTCCGGCTCGACGAGTTGCGATACTACCACGTCCACTTCAGGCGCAACCAGACGACGCCGAACGACGCACTCAACATCCTTCGCAATGACCGGCGAGCGTGCGAGCGTGGTCACCCCGCTCCTCCTGACCACAAACCAAGGTCCGCAAGCCACGATCGCAGACGGCGTAGGCGCGCCGTAGGATCGTCCGGCAGCCGTAATGGACGCCCACGTGCATCGATGACGATGCCGAGATACGCCCAACCCAGCGCTGCGTCATTTGTGAACTGAAGCGCAACACCCGCCTCGAGCCCACCGATCCGGACGCCTGACTCCGGTTCCAAAGAGAGTTCCGCAAACGTTCCTGAAGAGACTGGGAGAACGTGCACACTTCCCCACGGAACGCTGAAACGCTGGACGATCTCACCGGTCCGCAGTTCACCACGCACGGCGACCGCACCCTCGATACTATCACCTGTGAGGATGAGCGCGTGGGCAAGCGGTAAGAGCGCATCGCGCTCCAATACCCGCGCTGCATAACCAGGGTAGAGTTCTGCGATCGCCCCACCTGCGGCGAGAAGATCCGCCTCATCCAGCGCGATACTCACTAGACCGCTCGCTGGCACCGGCTCGATCCCATCGAGGGCACACAGCACCGCCAGTGCCGGCGGAAGGGTGGCGAACCAGGGCCCGAGCGCAATGAGCGTAACGTCTTCGCGAACATCCTGCTGTTCAATCTCGCCGGTGACCTCTCGCAAGAGCGCTCGGATGAAGGCAGCGGCAAGGAACTGGTCACGCTCCTTGAGAATGACCGGATAGGGTGAGAGCACCCGATTGGCGAGCCAGTCAAGCAACTCATCGTCACTGACCGACCAGGGGAGCCACTGCAGAACGTGCTCGAAGTTAAGCTCGGCTAATCCGAGCGCGCGGTGGCCAAGATCTTGCTCGGCGCGATAGCTTGTCGCGATGCCCTCAGCGCGAGCCCAGAGTACCGTGGCTCCCTGCTCCAGATCCACCAACACCAGTCGCTGATCTGCTCGACGAACTAAGAACGCGGCGGCTCGCTCAAGCGCCGTAACGCGATCTACCAGGCGCTCTGAGAAGGTGTCACCGAGCTCACTGCGCAACGCTTCTACAGCGCGCGCACGAAGTTCCGCGGCGAGCGCACGCACAACCTCCGCTGGTGCGTACTCCCCCGGATCGACTCCCATGAGCTCAAGCTGCTCGCCGAGAGTGGCTGCAACGTGTTGCTGAATCGTCTCTGGCGCCACGACGATCCCGAGGCAAGGTCGCCAGTCGTCATCGATGGCGCTTGTCACCGCGGCGAAGGTGGTAAGCCACGTTGAGTCATCAGCCATACCAGCCAGAAGGAGCAGATCCGGCCGCTGCTCATTCAACTTCTGGGCAAGGACAGTGGGACTCGTCGTCTCCTCAACAACGAGCCGGGAGACTCGCACAGGAGAGGCACGCGCTGCACTCACAGCCAACTCGGCAGCCACGTTCTCGCCGCCAAGCACAACGAGCACAACCGTCGGTTGTAACACCGGCAGCCCGACCGAAATCCAGGCGTCGGCACCATCTCCAATCACGCTCCGAGTGCTGATCGGCCTCCCACTTTCGAGAAGAGATCGGCCCAGCCGCTGCTCAATCGCCTCAAGTGCGGCAAGGACCGAGCATCCCACCACACTGCTACTCGCTAGAAGACGTGGCTCTCCTTCGACATGATCCGTCACGACTGCCCGTGTCGTTGCACCATTCAGCGAGAGGACGATCACACTCCGCACCGGCGCTGCATCTTCCATCGCTCCCCCGCGCTTTCGCTAGCGACTCAGCCAGACGATGTAGATGACGACACCGATCAAGACTGCCAGCGCCACGATTAACGCCAACCGTGCTGCGTGCCGCCCGGCTGTAGACTCACGCGCCGCTGCCGCGGGAGCATTGGCCAGTTCTGCACGGATCGCCGGGAGCGAAAGCAGCGGCAAGGGGGCAAAGATGGTCGAAGCCTGCCCCTCGACGTCCGACAGGCGCGTCCACACGGGCGAGACCGATGGGACAGCAACTTGTTTCTGACCCTCCGACCCGGCAGCCACGGGAAGCGATTCACCCGGTTCACGCAGCCAGTCGGGAAGCTCCGCCTCACTCAACCATTCCAGTTCACTACCCGGTGTGCTCGGCTCGTTGCCCCGCAACCAGTCCGGCAAGGCAGCCTCTAAGCGTGCGCCTCCTGTTGTCGTGGTCTCCTGCAGACCGCCCAGAGCCGCAAGATCCAGCGGAAGCACGGCACCGCAGCTCCGACAGTAGATGTCGTCCGCAGCGCGTGGTGCTCCGCAGTTGGGACACGTGCTCGTACTGACCGCATCCCCACCCAGCACAGCGCCACACACCGGACACACATCACGCTCCTCAGCGATGTGCTGACCACACTGCGGGCAATACACCATGACCCTCCGCTCGCGCTGTGCATTCTTCGCGCAGTGTAGCACTGTTCGTTCGGATTTGAGTGCCCCAGAAGTCCTATTCCGCAGTATCCCGCCGTAGTTCCGCACTGTCAAGCCAGATCGTTACCGGTCCATCATTGACCAGCATGACATCCATGTGAGCTCCAAAGACGCCAGTTTCTACTCGCAGACTGAGCGACCGAAGAGTCTCAGCAAAGAGCTCGACGAGTGGGCGAGCCTCCTCAGGCGGAGCTGCCTCGATGAAGCTCGGACGACGGCCCTTCCGAACGTCCGCATAGAGTGTGAACTGTGAGACAACGAGCGCACTCCCTCCAACCTCGAGCACTGAGCGGTTCATCTTACCAGCCTCATCTTCAAAGATGCGTAGGTGCGCCACTTTACGAGCCATCCACTCGGCCGTCGCCTGATCGTCACCACGCCGCACCCCAACCAGGAGGAGTACACCCGGACCGATCGCTCCAACTACTTCGCCGTCCACCGTCACCCTTGCTTGACTCACACGCTGGACGAGGACACGCACGCTCCCTTCCCCCTCAATCCGTATCGTTTTGGATGCCGTGCTCCAATTCCAACGTCGCTACAGCAATGGCAGCGATCCCCTCGCCACGACCAATGAAACCCAGCCGCTCGTTTGTTGTCGCCTTCAGATTCACCTGCGTTATGGCAATCGCGAGTGCTTCGGCAAGCCGCTCGCGCATACGCTCGCGGAACGGTGCGATCCGTGGGAACTCTGTAACGAGCGTGGCATCAACGTACACGATACGCCATCCTGCCTCCTGGACAAGCTGACGAATACGACGCAGGAGTTCCAAGCTGGAGACATCCCGCCACCGCTCATCCTCAGGGGGAAAGTGCGTTCCCAGATCCCCTAGACCAGCCGCTCCGAGCACAGCATCGCCAATCGCATGCGCAAGAACGTCAGCGTCAGAATGCCCTGCCAAACCGACCGTTGCGGGAATCTCCACACCACCCAGAACAAGCCGACGCCCGGTAACGAGGGGATGAACATCGTACCCCAAGCCGACGCGAATCATTTCCGACTCCGGTAATCGAGCAAAAGTTCTGCAATGGTCACGTCGAATGGCGTCGTCAACTTGATATTCTCCGGATCACCAGGGAAGATGTAAACTGGGAATCCGCTGCGCTCCAGAAGCGTCGCTTCATCGGTCACCGTGGCTAGACCGGCACCGACCCGACAGTAAGCCTCACGCAGCCAGTCGAGACGAAAGACCTGCGGCGTCTGTGCCGCGACAAGTGTCGAACGTTCTGGTGTTGTGACAACTCGCCCATCTGCTGAGACTTGCTTGATCGTATCGACGACGGGTACGGCAGCAACCACCGCTCCGTGCCGGTGTGCCATTGCGACAGCACGCTGCACAAGCTCTGGAGTAAGGAGCGGTCGCGCTGCATCATGGATCAGGACAAGTTTCACCGACGGACTGAGACACTCGACTCCCGCTCGTACGGAGAGTGCCCGTTCAGCGCCCCCAAACGTGACACGCACCGGTATCCAGAGCTTCGACACCTGACACAGGGACTCAATTGCTGCAGCATTGGCCTGACTGGCCACGACAACGATTTCATCGATTTGCCCAGAGTGCGCAAGCGCTTCCAGAATCCAAGCGAGCGCCGGCCGTCCCGCGAGGGGGAGGAGCGCCTTATCGCGTCCACCAAGTCGTTGCCCACGTCCGGCGGCAGGAATCACAGCCCCGCACGTCATGATGTCTCGCCTCGTTGCACAAGTTGGCCAAAGACAAGCCGACCGCTCGCCGTCTGCAGGGTACGAGTCACTTCGACGAGCACTTCGCGACCGATAAAGGACACTGCGTGCTCAACGACGACAAGCGTGCCATCTTCCAGGTACCCGATCGCCTGCTCCGCTTCCCGTCCGCGACCGACCAAGAGGAGTGTGAACTGGTCGCCCACATGCACGGGACTCCGTAGCGCCTCAGCCAGCTCGTTGGGATTGAGTACGACAAGCCCGCGCACTCGCGCCACAACGGCCACACGTTGGTCACACGTCACGAGGCGACCACCGAGCTCACTGCACCGTGCGACGACCGCTTCGTCAGTCGTACGTGCTGGCTGAAAAGCAGAAAGGACTTTGAGCCTGGCTCCGAGCTCCTCGCGGAGTCGGCGAAGCACCTCCAGGCCGCGTCGGCCTCGTGCCCGCCGGGTACTCTCGCGGCTTTCGGCAATCTGCTGCAGTTCCTGCAGCACTTCTTCAGGCACGAAGACCGTGCCCTCAAAGAATCCCGCCCGAAGAAGGGCTCGGATGCGCCCATCGATGAGTGCGCTTGTGTCCAGTACCAGGGCTGGTTCACCGGGGTGCGATGTGCGCCCAACGAGCGAGAGAAGCTCCGTCCGCTTGGTGTGCCCGACGAGCATTCCAATCACCGTTGCCAGCAGCGCAACGGCAGACGGTACAAGTTGTCCCGCTGGACGCGGCAAGAGGGCGAGGGGCCAGGCAAGCAAGAGACCAAGCAACGCACCAAAGAATGCACCGAGACCACCTGCAAGGAGCGCATCGAGCGTGAGCGCGCGCAACCGTAGAAGGATTGCATCGACGAGGTCGAAAACGATATACGGCGTCGTGAGGAATCCTAGTGCCGCGAGTACCGCGGCGAGGAAGAGCTGCGAGACTGCAACGAGTTCTGGTCGAGCAGCTAGCACACCACCGCACGACCAGCCGACCAGTGCACCGACAAACAGACCACCGTAGCGCAAGAGGCGCCCGATCGGAGTATTCGCTCGCTCAGCTCGCGCCCGGCGTCGATCGACTGTGGAATGTTCCACCGTGTCCTCAGTCGAAGCTGTCCGCGCGGCATCTTGCGGAGGCTTCACTGCAATCATATCGCCGCCTCTATCCGCCGGCCTTGTCGCTCGAGTCCTCACTGGTCAGGCAGTGTAGCAGGTCGCTCGCGATAGCGAGCGCGCGCTGCGAGCTCCGCGACGATTTCGAGCGGCACCTCAACGCTTCCCAACTCGCGGCCAGCCCGAAATGCTGGGCCGTGGTAATCGCTCCCTCCGGTCGGAACGAGATCCCACTGTCGAGCTAAGTCGACCAGTTCACACTGCGTCGCTGGCGCATATTCGGCGTACCACGCCTCCAGACCTGCCAGCCCGGCCGGCACCAGCTCTGCCAGCACCGATTCCAGATCGTGAACGCTGAGTGGGTGCGCCAGGACTGGCACGCCACCCGCTGCCAGGACAATTTCGACTGCCTGACGTGGAGATGGATAGCTGCGTGGGACATAAGCAGGGCGATTGCGGCCCAGGTAGCGGTCAAACGCCTCGTCAATAGACGAGACATAGCCATGGACGAGAAGTAACCGCGCGGCGTGCGCTCGTGTGATCGTTCCACCCTGAGCAACCGTTTCCAGATCCTCGAGTGTGAACGGGAAGCCAAGCCGGCGGAGCTGTTCCACAATACGCGCAGCACGTTCACGCCGCGCCTCCATCAGCCGCTCGAGATGAGCACAGAGCACTGGCTGCCCCGGATCGATAAAGTATCCCAGCACGTGGATCTCACCGGCCTCGACAGCTGTGCTGAGCTCAACGCCTGGGACAAGTGTGACACCGAGCTGAGCGGCCACCGCCTGTGCTGGTGCCAAACCGGCGACCGTGTCGTGATCAGTGATCCCAAGAACACGAAGGCCACGCTGAGCAGCCAACTGGACGAGCTCGTCGGGTGAAAGGAGCCCGTCAGACGCACTGGTGTGGGTGTGGAGATCGACTGTACCCATGTACAAGATGGAAAGAGACTGCCCCCGGTGAGGTTTGCCGGGGGCAGTACTCGTTCAGCGCGGTTCCACAATCAGCCGGATCGCGGTGCGATCCTCGTTCCCAATCGTGACTGTCATGAATGAGGGAAGGCACACGGCATCGATGCCTGACGCCGCAAGGTAATCGCGAGCAATTGCCACTGCCTTGATCGCCTGATTGGCCGCACCAGCCCCAATGGCCTGCACCTCGGCTCGGCCAACCTCTCGGACGACTCCGGCAATCGCTCCCGCGACTGCGCTCGGGCGCGAGCGTGCTGACACCTTGAGCACCTCGCTCCGCCGCGGCTTCTGGCCACCAGCTTGTCCGCCGGATCGGGACGCTCCCTGATAGGCCTCCTCCTCTGGAGGGAAGTTTGCCTCCGTACCGATTTTGATCTCACGCAAATCGAGTTTGCTGAAGAAGCGCTCCATACGAACTCCTCCGATGGATGTGGGTCATACTGCCACGCTTGTCGCTCAGCCTGTACCGTTTCCGAGCAGCGTGTCCGATGCTCTACGCGGTCCCCCACTCCTCTCCTAGATGCTTCCGCTCTTCCCACACAGCCTTGCCGTCGCGACGGCCCAGCCAACTGGCTGCAACCGCGTGTAGGCGTACCACACTGTAGCGAGCGCGTCAATAGGCTCAAGAAATGACCCGCTTGTTCTCTCCCCGATCCACCTCGTCCTGTTCGCTTGAGGCGAGCGTGTGAGCGGTTCCGTCCCGGCATAAGGAGACTGACGAGTCAAGCACTGGCTGCTGCATCCTCCGTGCCATCGACGACCACATTGGCATCGTGGCGAACTGCAACGAGCCAGCACCACTGGCGGATCATGACGGTTCAGCAGCCAAGAAGAGTCTGCGGGACAACCAGCGGGCTGTGGGTGACTGCAGCCCCATAAATTCATCGGGAAGGCTGACTTCAGGAGGAGCAACGGTGAAACGTGACGATCTCGCGGTGGGACACCAAGCAAAACAGCCGGTACTCTTTGTGAGAGTACCGGCTGTTCTCGGTCAGCGGGCATAATCGATCGCGCGCGTCTCACGGATGACGGTAACTTTGATCTGGCCCGGGTAATCGAGTGTCTCCTGGATCTTCTTGACAACATCACGGGCAAGCCGCAACGCACCATAGTCGTCGATCTGGTCCGGCCTGACAAGAATGCGCACTTCACGCCCGGCCTGGATAGCATACGCCTTTTGGACACCAGGGAAGGACGTCGCAACGCTCTCCAGTGCTTCAAGACGCTTAATGTAAGCCTCGAGCATCTCGCGCCGCGCTCCCGGCCGAGCACCACTGATCGCGTCGGCTGCCGCAACAATGAAGGCTTCGACTGTCTTCGGTTCTTCCTCGCCGTGGTGTGCCGCAATCGCGTGCACGATTTTGGCTGACCGACCCAGGCGTCGGGCGATGTCCGCGCCGATCAGCGCATGCGGCCCTTCGACTTCGTGGTCGACGGCCTTGCCGATATCGTGTAAGAGTCCGGAAGTCTTGGCGACATTGACATCTGCACCGAGCTCGGCAGCTAATGCACCCGCGATGAGCGCAACTTCGATCGAGTGCTGGAGTACATTCTGCCCGTAACTGGTGCGGAAGCGGAGCCGACCCAACAGGCGAATGAGGTCTGGGTGCAGCCCCTGTACGCCAGCCTCGAGTGCTGCCCGTTCCCCCTCTTCCCAGATGATCTGTTCAACCTCTTGGCGTGTCTTCTCCACCACTTCTTCGATCCGTGCCGGGTGAATTCGCCCGTCTTGAATGAGCTTCAACAGTGCCCGACGAGCAATCTCGCGTCGCACCGGATCGAAGGATGAAAGCGTGACAGCCTCTGGCGTATCGTCAACAATAAGATCGACACCCGTCACTTGCTCGAGCGCTCGGATATTCCGTCCCTCACGTCCGATAATACGACCCTTCATATCGTCGCTCGGAAGCGGGACGACGGTTACCGTGGCCTCGGCGACGTATTCGGAAGCGATCCGTTGAATGGCTGTCGCCAAAATCATGCGGGCACGCTGTTGCGCCTCCTCGCGGACCTGCTGCTCGAGTTCGCGAACCTGACGATTGAGAAGTTCGCGAGCTTCCTCGGTAGCCTGCTGGATCACCAGCTGCCGCGCTTCTTCCAGCGTCATCTGCGCCACGCGTTGAAGCTCGGCCTGACGCTCCTGCTCCAGCCGGACAATTTCCTCCAGACGCTCCTCGATCTCTTTTTCTCGCGCCTGGATCTTCCGTTCGCGCTTTTCCAGGTTCTCCAGGCGCCGGTCGAGCTGTTCCTCTTTCGCCTGAAGCCGCCGCTCCAGACGATCGACTTGTTGCCGTCGCTGCTGATATTCTTGCTCCAGTTCCTCTCGCAGCTTGAGCGCGGCATCTTTCGCTTCCAGGAGGATCTCTCTCTGTCGCGCCTCAGCCTCCTCCAGCAGTCGCCGGACCTCGTCTCCCGTCGCACGCAGGCGCGAGCGCGCTGCCCGCTGCAAGTACAGGTAGGTTCCTACCGTCGTCACGATCGCTGTGACCACGACCGCGACGACGCCCATCAGCATGGTCTCCATCTTCACGCCTCTCCTCAATGCATCGTTTGGTAACGTACAGGGTCGTCGCGCGATCAAGCGGACGACCAAAAGCTGGCGGGGATATACCCGTCTTTAAGGATACCCCTCATCTGGCCCCGACGCCAAACGTGGGGCCAAGACAAATACCCCCATCCCCGCCACCGGTGCAGGCAGTTGCTCCAGGAACTTCATCGGACCAGTTCACCATGAGCTTATGGCAATCACTGAGCCCGCCCCTCTCACGCGATGATCGTCTCCTCCTGGGTCCGGCTTTTGCGGCAGAGGCTATCGACGGGCAAACACCGTGGCCGAGAATAGCTCCCGCTCCACAGCAGCAAGTTGTAGACACCTGCCCGTGTCCTCGGCACCTCGCCACGCGCTAAGGCGCCAGCTCTGCGAGGTGTAGGCCACTTGACAGAGCCCCCTTGACAAGAAGCCCCATCCCACACCAGACTTCGTCCAAAGAGCCGGTCAACGACGTGAGGAGAAGTGTTATGTCCACAGAGCGCACAGCTTGGCTCACGGCCGCTATGCACCGTCGCCGTTTCCTTCGTCTGACCGCCCTTGGAGCCGGACTCCTCGGAGCTGGACTACTTGGGGCTTGCGCGCGTCCTGCTGCGACCCCGACTGCCATGACACCGACCACGCCTGCCGTCCCTGGTCAGACACCTGTTCCTGCCACCTCTCCAACCCCCGCAGCAACTGCCGCGGGCGGGACATTCGTCATTGCACGTCTCACCGATACAATTACCCTTGATCCTTCGCGCCAGTACGAACTGACCTCTCCTATCGTGATGGGAGCCTGCTACGAGCGCTTGGTAGCTATCCAGCCGCCGGATATCCGCACGATCCAGCCCCACTTGGCTGAGAAGATCGACATCTCGCAGGATGTCACAACGTACACCTTCACGCTACGGGCGGGGGTACGCTTTGCCTCTGGCAATCCGTTGACCTCGGCCGATGTCGTCTTTAGCTTCAACCGCCTACGTGAGCTTAAGGACAACCCATCCTGGCTGGCCGATATCATTCAGTCGATGGAAACCCCAGATGCGCAAACGGTCCGCATCAGGCTCACCGAGCCAAATGCTGCGTTCCTGGCTATGCTGATTTCCCCAAACTTCTCGATCCTCGACTCAACTGTGGTCAAGCAACAGGGCGGTACTGACCAACCTGGCGCAGACAAGACGGACAAAGCAACGGCGTGGCTGAACCAGAATTCTGCCGGCTCCGGCCCGTTCATACTCAAAGGCTGGGTGAAGGAACAAGAGATTGTTATGGAGCGTAACCCCAACTACTGGGGACAGCCAGCGCCGCTCGAGCGAGTGATCATCCGGCACATTCCTGACCCCACGACGCAGCGGCAGCTACTGGAGCGTGGGGACGTCGACGCAGCACACAACCTCGATGCCGATCTCATCACCGAAGTCGAACGGGCAGGCACAGCACAAATTGTTCGCGGCGATACGCTTGATACCGAATACTTTGCTATGCACACCAGCCCCGAAATCGGGAAGGAGTTGGCCGACAAGCGAGTGCGGCAGGCTATCGCCTTTGCTATCGACTACGATGGAATCATCCAGCAGCTCCTGCGCGGCGCGGCCGTCCGCCCACCCTCAGTCATCCCGAGCGGTCTTCTGGGTGTCAGCGAGGCTGAAAACGCGCGCTACCAGACCAATCTCGAGCGCGCTCGGCAACTCTTGAGCGAGGCAGGTTTAGCCAACGGCTTCGACCTCACGCTTACTTTTTCCAGTGGTGGTACAGAGGTCGGGGGCGTCTCCTCCGAGATCCTGGCCAGTAAGATCGCCGACGATCTCCGAAAAGTTGGTATTCGTGTCACGCTCGACCCACGCGCACCGGATGTTCGACTCGCCGACTATCGGGCAGGGAAATTGCAATGCACGATTTCCGGCTGGACACCCGATTTCCTGGATTCGCACGGCTGGGCTATCCCGTTCGGTGTTCCTGGTGAAGCCGCAGCCAAGCGTGTGGCCTATAACAATCCCCAAGTTGCCGACCTCTTCCAACGGGCCGCCCGCACAGCCGACCCACAGGAGCGTGCTCGACTCTACGCGGAGGGACAGCGGTTGCTCAATGAGGACGCACCGTTCCTGTGCCTGTACCAGCCCAAGGCGCAGATTGCTGTGGGCAAGAACGTGCAAGGCTATGTGTTCGATCCTGTGATCGGCGTCGACTTGGGCAAGGTCCGGAAGAGTTGAATATCCGCCGATGACCAAGTGACGGGAGTGCCACACCGTGCTCGGGCAGTTCCTCCTCCGGCGTTTTCTCTTGACGGTCCCGTTACTCCTCGGGATTACGCTTGTGACTTTTACGGTTTCTCACCTGATTCCTGCCGATCCACTCATGGCGATCCTGCCGGAGCGAGCGGCCAACGACCCAGAGATAGTTCGCATGTATCGCGAACGGTGGGGGCTCGACCGTTCCCTTCCGGAACAGTATGTCTTCTATCTTCGCAATCTCTTGCGCGGCGATCTCGGTGAGTCTTACACCAGTCGCCGTCCAGTGGCACAAGACTTGCGTGAGCGGTTTCCAGCCACTGTGGAACTCGCCTTGGCCGCGATGCTCTACGCCGTTACGGTCGGCATGACACTTGGCATCCTCTCTGCCGTCTGGTACGAGCGGTGGATCGACCATCTTGCTCGGGTGATCTCGCTCGTTGGCGTGTCGCTTCCTGTTTTCTGGCTCGGGCTGCTTGCCTTGCAACTTTTCTATGCGAACCTCCATCTTTTGCCCGGCCCCGGTCGCATCGACCCTCGTCTGACCGCTCCACCCTTCCGGACCGGCTTTTACACCATCGATAGTCTCCTCGCCGGAGACCTGCCGCTCCTGCTGAACGCCCTCGCTCATTTGGTCTTGCCTGGTATAGTGCTCGGTAGTTATGCCATGGGCATCATCGCACGGATGACCCGCTCGGCCCTGCTCGATGTGCTCGGGGCTGACTACATTCGGACTGCTCGCGCCAAGGGACTCACCGAGCAGCGTGTTCTCCTCGTCCATGCACTACGCAATGCCCTTATCCCTACCGTCACGGTGATCGGCCTTACCTTCGGCAGTCTCTTAGCTGGTGCCGTCCTTACCGAAACGATCTTTGCTTGGCCCGGAATTGGTCGCTATGCTGTTGACGCAGCGATGAAGCTCGATCTTCCTGCTGTGATGGGGGTCACACTGCTTATCGCAGTGGTTTACGTGCTCGTGAACTTTGTGACCGATGTCCTCTACGGTCTCCTCGACCCACGAATCCGAGTGAGCTAAGGGAGTTGCTGCGTGCTCACGAGGGTACACACGACGGAACGGTCAGGCGTTCGTTCTAGCGGGTCCAATCACGCCGCCTGGCAGGTCTTCCGCACCCTTTGGCAACGACCGAGCGCAGCTGTCGGACTGGCAATTCTGCTCTTTTGGATCGGTGTGGCCCTGACCGTCACGTTTTTTGTGCCGTTCGACCCACTGGCCACTGACGTGAGTGCACGACTTCAGCCACCGAGCACGACGCATTGGTTTGGGACTGACGATCTGGGACGTGATATCTTCCGGCGCACACTCTATGGTGCCCGGATCTCGCTCCCTGCGGGCTTCCTCACTGTCGCCAGCGCACTCGTTATCGGTTGTCTTGTGGGCGCAATCGCTGGCTACGCCGGCGGCTGGGTAGACGCCATCCTCATGCGGATTGCCGACATGGTCCTTGCCTTCCCTTCGATTGTGCTGGCGATGGCGATTGCCGCTGCACTTGGTCCTGGATTGAAGAACGCACTGATCGCGATCGTGGTTGTGCTGTGGCCAGAGTATGCGCGGCTCATGCGCGCGCAGGTTTTGGCGGTGAAGGCACAAGAGTATATTACGGCTGCCGAAGCACTCGGCGTGAGCAGACGACGCTTGCTACTCGTCCACATCCTTCCCAACACCCAGGCACCACTGGTTGTCAAAGCGACACTCGATGTCGGTGCGGCGATTGTCCTCACAGCGGGGCTGTCGTTCATCGGCCTTGGTGCCGTTCCACCGACGCCGGAATGGGGCGCAATGATCCGTGAGGGGCAACGTCGTTTTAGCCAGTGGTGGCTGGCAACGTTCCCTGGTCTTGCGATTTTCAGCGTCGTGATGGCGCTGAACTTCCTTGGCGATGGACTCCGAGACGCACTCGATCCACGGCGCCGGAGACGCTAATCGCTCGCACGCTTTCCAGCCACACCTCTCCTAGGCATACGCAGAGCTCGCTTCCTGTTTTAAGTAGATGTGCTGAGGAAAGGGCAACAAACGCTCAGCCCTATTCTCCCTCCTGGAGGGGTCGATACTGCGTGCGCCCAGCCGGTCTTGGATCATTGAGTGGTCTGCAGAAGTGATGATGCTGAGATTCGCTCAGAACCCCGATCGGGGAGCAGGCAAATGAAAGAAGGTGTGTAATCATTCCCAGTAGTCCTCGCCGCCCCAGTACGGGAGCCCGGAAGAAGGGGGAAACGCATGCGGTGTCTGATGGCACGACTCACCAAGTGGATTGTCTTGGGACTAATCGGCGCAGCGCTCTACGACCAACTTCGTCGTCCCCCAGCGGAGCGGACCTGGGTGGGACAGATTGGCCCTGTTCCATACAACTTCCGCCTTCCCTCTCTCGAACATCTCCGCACAAGTCTCTGGAATCCCGATGACCCACGCCTGATCACACCAATCCCATGGGGGATCGGCTGGTGGATCAATCTCGCTCAAGTTCACCGCCGTCTGTCCCCACTCATTGAGCAGGTGCGCCAACGATTTACAGTCGGCCGCGATGAGCAAGAAGCTGCCACGCTCCGGTGAGCGTGAGTGTGACACCGAGACCAAGGAGGACCGTCGTCACACCGAACGCATCGGAAAGCGCACCGGCTCCGAAAACTGGTAGAAATGCCACGCTATTGGAAACAGTGAAAAATACGGCGAAGACTCGCCCACGTGCTCGTTCCGGTGCTTCTGCCTGGAGCAATGTCTGAGCCGGTGCGCGCACTAGTCCATCTGCCAGGCCCAGCAGTGCTGCCAAGACAACTGCACCAGCAACTTCCGCAGGACCACGCCCCAGCGTCTCGGGGAGTTCGGCAAGAGCAACGAGTAACAAACCACCAACGACGAGTGCCACATCAGCTGTGCGTTCGATCCCCAACCAGCGCGTGACGCGGTCCACGATTACTGTCCCGAACAGTACTCCCAGTCCAGCCGGCAAAACGAGGTAGGCGATGTCTTCCTTGGGGAGTTCGAGCACCTGGGTCACGTAACCAGGTCCGAGCGCCGCGACGACGAGATACGTGGCGGTGGCAACCGCCAAATACCCGATCGCCTTACGCAGTACCCGATGTCCAGCAGCAAGGCGTATCCCTTCCACCATCTCATACCAGACCTGAGCGATCAGCACCCGCCCCAGAAGTCCAGGGCGACGCTCCACAGGCACACGCGGCAGGAGGAGTGAGAGCACTGTGCTCACAGCGAATAACGCAACCGTTGCACCGAGTACGGCCCGCACACCGACGAGCTTGATCACGAGCGGACCAATGATCGCAAAACCGGCCAATTGCGATGCGGTGAACGTGAGATTGAAGAGCGCATTCGCCTGGACAAGCCGTCCGCTCGGAACAACGTTCGGGAGCAGCGACCACAGTGCTGGACCGAAGAACTGTCCGACGGTTCCTGAGGCAAACGCCAGAGCGTAGACAACAAGCAAAGCGAGCAGCGGGGCCCAGCGCGCTTCCACGAAGAGCAAGCCAATCACTGCAAGCCCTCTAAGCGCATTAGTAGCGATCAACACACTTCGTCGATCAAAGCGATCGGCGACGACGCCAGACAGTGGGCTAACCAGCACGGCAGGCAACGAGAAGCTCAGTACCGCCACGCCGACTGCAGTATTGGCCGGCAGGGAGGCTCCACGCTCAAGGATGCCTTGCACAAGGACAAGTAGTGAGAAATTGACCGCATTCTGCGATGTCTGCGACAGTGTTTGGACAAGCCAGAGCAGGACGAACGGGCGATGGCGGTGGAGCCCGCGCTCTCGGGTTATAGCCCTTTCTGGAAACGGCTCAAGTGTTTCAAGACTGCTCATCGCGCGGCCGAGGGGGAAGCACAAGCGGAGGCTTCTCTGACCGAGCCACGATGGTCTTCAGCCGACGACGAAATTTGTGACGTGGTAGGAGGACACGCCGCCCGCATCCGAGGCAGCGCAGGCCGATATCTGCCCCAACCCGCACGACAACCCAGTCAGTTGAGCCGCAGGGATGCGGCTTACGCAAGCGCACAACGTCGTCGACATGGATGTCGAGCGTCATCAGCCCCTCCTGGAGGCGAGTATAGCCGGTCAGCCCGAAGAGGTTCGGGAATGCTAGACTGCGGCAGGGGTGATGTGCGTGCGTGCCCTTGGCAAGCTGGGGTTGATCGTAAGCTGGCTTGCAGCGACGGTCCTTGCTTGGGGTCTTGTGTATTCACTTGTTGTGCGAGAGAACGTTGGAGCTGTGCAGGACTTTTGGGCACTCAAGCGATTGCTCGCGTATGGTGCCTTCCTCATTGCACCAGCTTTGACCTTTGCCCCACTGGGTCGGCTTGTCCGTGTGCCGTTTTTAGAGATCGAAGCGGTTGCTGGCTGGTCAACCAGTCTTTTTGTTTGGACCTTCATCGATCCCGACCAGGTGAGAGGGCCACTCGCGATGCTCGTCGTGTTGCTTCCGCTTCTTGTCAGTGTCTCATCCGTCTTCACTCTGCTCAGTGCTGCGGTAGAACTGCGCTTGGCAACTCGCCGCGCCATCCTCCCAGATCCCCTCCGGGTACGCCGGCGAGGATACGTGCTCGGCCTTTTCTCCGTCGGCTGCCTCTTGCTTCACTCCCTCGAAGCTCTCACAGCCATCAATCTGGGATTGCTTGCACTCATTGCGTTCCTCGTTGAACTTTTGGCCATGACCTGGTTCGCCCCGGTGCGAGAGAGAGGAGACGAAAACGGTGGCTCGACTGGGGATCGACGTCGGCGGAACGAATACGGACGCGGTGCTCCTTGATCGCGGTGAAGTTCTCGCATGGGCAAAACACCCAACGACGCCCGACGTTAGCAGCGGCATCCTTGCTGCGGTCCGGGACGTGCTTGGACAAGCACCACTCGCACCATCCGAGATCAGCGCCGTCATGCTTGGCACCACACATTTCACCAATGCTGTCGTCCAGCGTCGTGATCTTGCCCGCAGCGCGGTCATCCGCTTGGGACTGCCAGCAACCACCTCGATTCCACCACTTGAGGACTGGCCCGATGATTTGCGTGACGCTGTTGCTGAACTGACAGTGATCCTCCCAGGAGGCCATCAGTTCGACGGCCGGGAGATCTCCCCACTCGATTGGCAGGCCCTCAAGCAGCTCGCGGAGGAGTTACGGAGACGAGGAGTCGACACCGCAGCAGTCACTGCGGTTTTTTCGCCCGCCATCCCTACGCATGAGAATGCCGTCGCAGAGTTTCTCACTGCACACGTTCCTGGACTTCGTGTCACCTGCTCACGGGAAATCGGTCGGATCGGATTGCTCGAACGAGAGAATGCGGCAGCGCTGAATGCAGCACTCGTCCCACTCGCCGAGCGGACGGTCCGCGCCTTCCAGCAAGCACTGAGCAGGCTCGGTTTAGAGGCTCCGCTCTACCTCAGCCAGAATGACGGAACGCTCATGACAGCTGAGTTTGCAGCGCGCTATCCAGTACTCACCTTCGCCTCAGGCCCAACCAATTCGATGCGCGGAGCTGCCGTCTTGAGCGGACTCAGTGACGCGATCGTCCTCGATGTCGGTGGTACGACAACCGACGGTGGCGCACTCGTCAACGGCTTTCCGCGTGAGGCCTCGTTCGCCGTAGTGATCGGTGGTGTGCGTACCAACTTCCGCATGCCGGACGTCGTTTCGATTGGCCTGGGTGGTGGAAGCTTGGTCGGGCCAGACGGCTCAACGGTGGGACCACAGAGTGTTGGATACCGCCTGAGCAGCGAGGCGCTTGTCTTTGGTGGTTCGAGACTTACCGCAAGCGATATCGCTGTCGCGGCTCGACGCGCCCGGTTCGGTGATCCCTCTCGCGTCGCGCATCTGCCGACCGAGCTCGTGCGACAAGCACTGGCGACGATCGATCAGCGACTCGCCGAGCTCGTTGATAGCTTGAAAACGACACCTGGAGCAGTGCCGGTCATCGTCGTTGGAGGTGGGAGTGTGCTTGTCCCGGATCACTTGGAAGGGGCAAGCGAGGTCATTCGCCCGCCTCATGCTGCAGTGGCGAACGCAATCGGTGCGGCGATTGCCCAGGTAAGCGGTGAGATCGACCGGATTGTTTCCCTCGAGGGGCAGACGCGCGAGGCCGCGCTAGCCGCGGCTCGTGCCGATGCCTGCCGTGCTGCCGTGGCTGCCGGGGCTGACCCGGCAAGCGTCACTGTCGTCGAGCTGGAGGAAATACCGATCGCCTATCTCCCGTCGAATGCCGTGCGAATCCGTGTCAAGGCCGTCGGCGATTTGCGGGGAGGTTAAACATGGTCTGGGAGCTGGATGAAGCGTGCGTGGAAGCATTGGCCATCGGCGCTGGCATCTTGGGCACGGGTGGCGGTGGAAATCCATACTACGGCAAGCTCTACGTTCGCAGACTGCTGCGCGAGGGACGACGTGTGTACATCGTCGCACCGGAAGACGTGCCGGACGATGCACTCGTCGTCTCGGTCGGGGGGATGGGTGCGCCAACGATCGGGATTGAACGGATCCACCGCGGAGACGAACCGCTCGCAGCGCTGCGCGCTCTCGAGCAGTATCTGGGACAGAGCGTGACGCATCTGGTACCTGGCGAGATCGGTGGAGCGAACGCACTGCGTCCCCTTGCAGTCGCGGCGCTTGCCGAGCTCCCGGTCGTTGATGGGGACGGCATGGGACGCGCATTTCCGGAGCTGCAGATGGACACCTTTGCCATCTACGGTATCTCTGCGACGCCGGCCGCACTGGCGGATATCGAACACAACATTGTTCTCTTCCCACGGCTGCGCGATGCGTACACGTTAGAGCGATATGCTCGCGCCGTGACAGTGCAGATGGGTGGTGCTGCCGGCTTTGCCTTCCCAGTCATGAGCGGCACAGAGCTTCGCCGCGTTGTCATCCCCTATACGATCAGCCTCGCCGTGCAACTGGGAGAAGCAGTGTTGTCCGCTCGCAAGGAACATACTGACCCAGTTGCAGCCGCCCTTGCCGTCACTGGTGGCTCCCTGCTGTTTTACGGCAAAGTGATCGACGTCGAACGCCGCTTGTCTGCAGGCTTTGCGCGGGGAACGGTGCGGTTGGAAGGACTTGGTGAGGATCGAGGGAGTGAACTCCAGATCGAGTTTCAGAATGAGAACCTGATTGCCCGTCGAGACGGCCAGGTCATTGCCACAGTACCCGATCTCATCTGCCTGGTAGACCAGGAAACGGCGGAACCGGTCACAACCGAGGTCGTACGGTATGGCCTCCGCATCGCT
Organism: uncultured Thermomicrobium sp.; assembly: GCA_938028665.1. Classification (GTDB taxonomy): domain Bacteria; phylum Chloroflexota; class Chloroflexia; order Thermomicrobiales; family Thermomicrobiaceae; genus Thermomicrobium. The sequence continues at coordinate 36,471 of CALIMB010000016.1, forward strand.
GTACTCGGCATCCCAGCACCAGCGATGCTCCGAACACCAGAAGCGCTGGCCGTGGTAGGGCCTGCCGCCTTTGGGTATAGAGATGTGGCGTATCATCCGCTACCCGGAACCTATGGGGGAGATCGTCTCGCGGCAGAGCGGAGCGCAACAACTCAGTAGACGGCGTTGAGCAACATCAGACGCAAAAGATAGATTAAGAGCAGTGCGACGAGCGGCGAAAAATCGATGAATCCTGTCCGCGGCATGACACGGCGGATCGGAGCAATGATCGGCTCGGTAACCTGCACGAGGATTTGCGAAATTGGCCAGCGTGCTCCTGGATCAAACCAGGAGAGGATCGCACGCGCGATGATGGCCAGCTGCATCACCCAAAGGAACGTAAGAAGGACATTCAGGACAAATTCCACGGAAGACAGCCTCCAGCTCCATACGCACTGAATGGTATCACTGCCGGGGAAACCCGTCAATTGGTGCGAGCACCCATCGGTAGTCTGCTCAAGCCTGCTGCTTCACTTCAAAGTCTCACGTAGAATAGCGCAGGCTGGGCGGTGGCCGATTAGCCCGATGGACGGGAGGGAGCGAGAGTAGACGATGGGTAAAGACGTGCTGGTATTGACCTGGAAGTATTTCTCCGCTCGCGAGGAGATGCAGCGCTTCCTTGCAGAACGAGGATGCCGTTTCGTCGAGCGGGAGATTCGTTATCCGGTCGATGAAGAACAACTCTGTGAGCTTGTTCGGGACATTGATGGCCTGGTGGTCGGGTTGGAACGGGTCACAGCACGAGTTTTGTCCTGTGCGAACCGTCTCAAGGTGATCAGCACGAGCGGCGTCGGCTACGATCACATCGACGTCGCGGAGGCGACCCGCCGTGGCATCGTCGTGAGCAACTGTCACGGTGCAAACGAGCACTCGGTCGCCGAGCTTACCTACGGTCTGATGTTGAGTCTTGCTCGGCGCATCCATGGATCTGACCGGGCGATGCGGGAGGGACGCTGGGAACCATACTTTGGTGTCGAGCTCTGGGGCAAAACGCTAGGCGTTGTCGGACTGGGACGCACAGGTCAAGCTGTTGCGCTGCTCGGACGTGGATTTGGCATGCGTGTTTTGGCTCATGATCTCGTCTGGGATACGACTTTCGCCAACGCTCATCAAATTAGTTACGTGCCGCTTGACAAGCTCCTTCGAGAGTCGGACTTTGTCTCGCTCCACGTTCCGTTAACGCCGGAGACGCGCTACCTCATTGACGAACGGGCACTCGCCCTGATGAAGCCAACCGCATTCCTCATCAACCTGGCACGCGGGCCGGTCGTCAAGCAATCAGCACTGGTTGAGGCGCTCCGCCGCGGGCAGATTGCCGGCGCTGGACTAGACGTCTTTGAGGTCGAGCCGATTGACGACAATCCATTTATCGAGTTTGAGAATGTCGTGATGACGCCGCACCTCGGAGGCTCGACCGTGGAAGCACGGGAGCGCACCCTGTATCTGTCGCTCACCAACGTCTGTAACGTGCTGAACGGCCGGCCACCCCATGCGCAGGTAAACCCTGAAGTACGACTCGGATGGTGAGGAAAACGATGTTGCGTGACGAGCAAAAAACGTTCTTACTCCGCTTGCTTGAAGCTGCAAGTCCCTCAGGTTTCGAAGAACCGGCGGCTCGCATTTGGCGCCAGGAAGCAAGCCGATTTGCAGATGAGGTCTGGGTCGACCACAACGGGAACAGCTTTGCTCGCCTGCACGGCAATGGGCGAACCGTCCTCATCGAGGGTCACATTGATGAGATCGGCCTCATGGTGACCCACATCGATGAGCAAGGCTTCATCTGGTTCCGTGGGATCGGTGGCTGGGACGAGCAGATCTTGACCGGCCAGCGTGTCCGGATCCTGACGCAGCAGGGGCCAGTACTTGGCGTCATTGGCCGCAAACCGGCCCACTTGCTCAGCGAGGAGGAAAAGGGTCGCGCAAGCCGGATCAAGGAGCTGTGGATCGATATTGGTGCACGGGACGGAACCGAAGCGCGTGCACTTATCCGCGTTGGTGATCCGATCGTTATCGAGCAGCACCCGCTCGAGCTGCGCAACGGCCGACTTGTTGCGCGTGGTCTCGACAACCGGATGGGAGCGTTTCTTGCGCTTGAAGTGCTCCGCGCGCTTGCGAACGAACGGCCACCGCTGGAGGTCGTGGCACTTGCCGCAACCCAGGAAGAAATCAGTTTCCTTGGTGCTCGCGCGGCAGCATTTGCGGTCGAACCTACTGTGGCAATTGTGATCGACGTGACGCACGCCACGGATCATCCCGAGGCGGATAAGCGCGGTGGAGGCGACGTACGGATCGGTGGCGGCCCGGTACTCGATCGCGGCTCAATGGTGCACCCGCTGGTTTTCGAGCGCCTGCTCGCAGCGGCGGAGGCAGAAGGTATTCCGGTTACTCTCTCGGCAGCACCAGCCCGCACCGGTACCGATGCAGACGCCATCGCTCCAGCGCGCGCCGGCATCCCATGTGGGCTCGTCTCAGTACCGAATCGCTACATGCATTCACCGAACGAACTGGTAAGTCTGGACGACTTGGATGCTACCATTCGCCTCATCACCCGTTTCGTGCGTGACCTTGGTGCCGAGCCAGACTTCCGGCGCCTCTAGTCGGTCTTGAGAGGTGTCCAGAGTTCGATCTCGAGGTTGTCATAGTCACAGGTCCGAGCACCCTCCCCAAGCTCGCTGGAAAGACCGCGCTCGATCGGTCGGCCCGCCTGCTCAAGTCGATCGAGCGCGGCATTCCAGGCAGCACGGTTGGGAATGACCAGCGCGAAGCGGACAAGGCCGCGACAGCCTGGCGGTGCAGGATCGGCGCGGTGGGAGTTCCAGATGTTGAGTCCGAGATGATGGTGATATCCCCCAGCCGCCACGAAGAGCGCACCAGGATACGAACGCTGCATCACCTCGAAACCCAGAAGGTCAACATAGAAACGTTCCGCCAATTCCAAACTCGAGACTTGAAGATGAACATGGCCCACCTGCGCAGCTGCTGGCATGGTGCGCCATGGATCTGGGCTTTCTTCAAGTTCTCGCAAGAGGTCATGAACATCAAGTGGCTCTGTCACCATGGTGATGGGTTCGCTGGTTCCACGCGGCCAGTGCTCTGGCGGACGGTCGGCGTAGAGTTCTAATCCATTCCCTTCTGGGTCAGCCAGGTAGAGCGCCTCGCTGACCTGGTGATCTGACGCTCCGGCGAGTGGCCAGCGGAGCTGAAGAAGATGGCGAAGGACTCGTGCCAGTTCAATCCGCTTCGGCATGAGGATCGCAGTATGGTAGAGACCAGGAGCTCGAGCCGGGCGCGGAGGCGCAGCGGGGTCAAGCACAAACAGAAAGTGAGGCGCCGATGCAGCGGGGGGAATGGCAGCCAGCAGGCCATCTGGGCGGTTCACCAAGGCATAGCCGAGGATCCCTTCGTAAAAGAGCCGAAGCAGACGCTCATCCGCGACGCACAACGTTACTGGTCCCAGTCGCGTCATTGGAGGAAGCATAGGAGTAGATACCATGTATTCCCCCTGAGCCAACGATGTTCGCCAAGAGGATACCAGCAGCAACACAAACCAGGAAGGAAGTGGCGGGGAACGATTCGAGCAGGAGCCAGGCAATGCGACGCTGGAAACCGACAACGGAGCGGGTGAGTCCTGAGAGCTGGGCACTACGCGTGACGTTTTGGCAAAGTCTGGCTGCCTATCGCTGGGCCCTCAAACAGGCCAAAGGGGCGCGCGTGGTCGATGTGGGATGTGGTGTGGGATATGGCACGGTCGAACTTGCACGGGAAGCTCATCTGGTGATTGGGCTTGATCAAGACCAGGAGGCACTGACTCTTGCAGGCCAGCGTTATCAGGCGAACAATCTCCTCTGGGTCCAGGGAGTAGCCGATTCACTTCCCTTTCGCGATGCCAGTGTCGATCTCATCTGCTGCTTTCAGGTACTGGAGCACTTGCAACAACCCGAACGGTTTTTGCAGGAAGCACGGCGCATTCTTGCAGCCGATGGCATCCTTCTGCTAACGACGCCCAACCGCAGTGCTGTATTCAGTGGATTGAATCCCCACCACGTACGGGAATATGATCCAGGGAGCTTACAGGCTTTACTGCGCGGAATCTTTGATTCGGTCACCCTCTTCGGGGTATTTCCGAGTGAGCGGGTAGCCGTTTATCGAGCAGCTAATCGGCGGGCGATTGAGCGGATCCTTCGCCTTGATCCTCTTGGTCTGCATCGCATTCTGCCCACCAGGCTGCGGAGTGAGCTCCATACATGGGGGACATTCCTTCTCCGCCGATGGTTAAATCGGCGGCTTCGGCAGATTGTCGAGTCTATTGACGAGGGGGACTTCGTGATTCGACAAGGGGACCTTACCCAAGCGATTGACCTGGTAGCAGTGATCGCGAAAACAGGAGAAACCAAAGGAGTCTGACGCGAAGCATCGCCGAAGATGGAAAGAGCCCCTTTGAGTGCTGGTTCGATATCAGGTTCACAGCTCGAGGTACTCAAGATTCTGTGATAAATGATAGCAGCAACAAACGTCATAATACATACTGCTATAAAGCAAATAGTGATTGAGGTATGCGGATAGTGAGAAGAATCCACTCTGACACCACAGAGAAAACGAGGTTCCTCAAGCAAAGCTATTGTGGGCTTCCGGGAGTGCAACCAGGCGGTACGTGACAACGTACCGCCTGGCGGTAGCGACAGCGCGGCGCTGAGTTCAATGGGACGACGGCTCCGGTCCGTGAGGGGGTGCATCCGTGACGGCACTCAGCAGTATCGTTTTGTGAGCGAAGTGTCGGTGCATCCAGTCGAGATACTCCCAGCGGTTGCGTACAATTCGCGCTTGATCGACATCATTGACATCCTGCAGGACACGGGTCATGAGAGTCGGGTCCACCTCAAAGACGTGCAAGTCCTCCCGCCGCAGGACCACACCCTGGCGAATCTGCTTCATGCTCCAACCTCCTCGTCCACGTAGGCAAGGTGGAGATAATTCTTGCTTGGATTGAGGATATTATTCGGATCGAGCAGGCGCTTAATTTTCTTCATGAGCTCAAATCCACCCTCACCGAGTTCCACGGGAATGAACTCAGCATCACCCTCGCGACAAGCTCCGTGGCAGGCGCTGATTGAGCCTTGGTGTTCCAGTGTTGCCCGGGTAATCTCCCGCTTGAGGTTCACCCAGGCCTGCCATGTCTCCTCATTGAGTGCCTGTTCCCAGATACCAATGTCAATTTCGACGAGATAGTCACCCCAGCCTTTATACGGATTATTGCTATAGAAGAACATCCCCCAGTTGTCAAAGATCCCATACTTCTGGATATACCGGTCAGTAATCTCGTGCCACTTCTGCTTGATAGCGGGAAGCTCGGAATAAATGATGGCTGCATCCTCACAGTGCCAGCTCATTGGGACAACGGTGCCATCGGGCAACCGACCGTGGAGCGGCGTGGCATAGCGATCATGACGCGATGCCCAGTCTCCAGCAGATAGCTCATCACCCAGATATTCGCCGCCAGTCTCCTTGGCGAGACGGAAGAGACGATTGGCAGCGGCACGGACTTCGTCTTCGACTCCATAGAGCGCTGTAGCCACAACGGCCTTAATCCGCTCAGGGAGTGGAATATACGCCTCATCATCACGACGCAGGTAGTCAACCTTCCGCTCATCAAAGAGGATCACGGCAGCGAGAGTACCGAGCCCAGACGTGGACAGGGCACCCGTACTCCGATAGGCGTCTGCAAACGATTCGTAGCCGAAGAAGGCTGCCAACTCAGCCTCTGGCTTTGGGAACAGTTCCAGCGTGGCCTCAGTCACCACTCCCAAGGTGCCCTGCGTACCAATAAAGAGCTGCTTGAGATTATAGCCGGTCGAAGCCTTCCGGACTTTTGGTGCTCCACCACCATCACTGAGGCGAACAATCTCGCCAGTTGGCAGGACCACTTGGAGGCTGATGACGAGATCGCGCGTGTGGCCGTACCGCGAGCCAATGAGCGACCATCCACTCGTCCCGATGCGCCCACCAATGATTGAGACAGGATAGGATGCTGGATCATCAGGATAAAAGACACCATACGGAGCCAGATACTCATTCAGCTTGAGCATATTGAGTCCAGGTTGAACAGTTACGGTTCGATTGACCAAATCAAGTTCGATAATCTTGTTCATTTTCTTAATGTCCAGCAGAATCCCTTTGTGGAGGGGAACCGCACCGTCAGCCAACCCGGTACCACCAGCTCGTGGCACAACAGGGACACGAAACTGGTTGGCAATCCGTAGCACAGCCGAGACCTCCTCGGCTGACTCAGGCAAGACCACCACGTCCGGCATGTACTCGGCAAAGCGATGCACCGGGAAGGGGGCTGGTACGCGAGTTCGCGCGATGCGTGCACCCAGGTCAGTACGAACTTTCTCTTTTCCTATTGCCTGCTCGAGGGCGGTGATCACCTGATCGGTGACCGGATTCGGTACCGTCAGCGTTGCCATGACAGCCTCCCTGCCACCTCAATCATTCAGCCCCATCGCCTCGGCAACCAACTCCAGGAGATCGAGTACCTCAAGTTGTTGCTCGCGGCCAGAGGACGTGAGCGGGCGCTCTGACCACGGGCAGGCGCTCACCAAGGCCTCCACATTCAACTCCTTGGCACGCGCAATCCGCAGGTCAGCAATCTTCTTCGCCAAGTCCGGATGCTCCACGGCAAAACCACCGCCGGCACCGGAGCAATACGCCCACTGGGTGACATGATCGACATCAATGAAGGTCAGCCCAGGAATAGCACGGAGAATCTTGCGCGGAGCCTCCCACTTGCCTAGTCGCTTGTTCATCCGACAAGGATCATGGTAGGTCACTGTCTTCTCAATCGGCTTGACGAAGCGAATCTTCCCTTCATCCAAAAGCTGAGCAACAAAATCGATCATAAAGACAAACTCCGGCAACTCCTCAGGCGGGAAGAACTGCGGATACATCTCAACAAAGCTAATGTAGTCATGCGGATCAAGGACGAAGACACGCTTTGCTCCGGCTTTCTTCCAATCAGCCACGTTGTGTTCTGCAAGATAGCGCGCATGGTCCGGATAACCCATCTCGAGCGAGGGACCACCACAACACCACTGTTCATACATCAAGCCAAACGGGACACCAGCAGCGTGCAGAATCTTTGCCACCGCTTTGGGCAGGCTCGTGCGATGATACGCAGCCTCACAGTCCACAAACAGAATGTTTTCCCCACCCTGCGGGATGCTGAACGGAAGGTCCTTCGCCCAATCAGCGACGCGATTCGGATCGACCGGCTGGATGTTCTCATAATCCAGAACAGGCTCGTTCTTGCCCTGCAGCGTCGCCTCGACCCAGCGTTGCCATCGCGGCCACAGGCCGAGTCCAGCCTTCGTGGCAGCAGCACGCATATCCTGCACAAGCTTCACTGTACGCGTACGATTCCGATAGAAGTCACCAACAAAGAGCGTGTTCGGGCAACGCAGTTCACAGCCACCACAGAGGGTACAGTAGCTGTAGTTTTCGGCAACATCTTCAAGACGAGCGGCCCCCTTCTCCATTGCCACGACGTTGGCATGGAATGCCGTCGGTGTGTGCTGCTCATTCCGCGTCACTTGGTAGACCGGGCAGACCTCACGACAAAACTTGTGACCGGAGCTAAAGCAGCCATAGGCCTGCAGGAGGTGGTCCCGCACGAACTCCTGCTCAATCTCCCGCACGCCGTTGTGACCATTTGCTGCAACGTCCGGCTTTGCTGCGCGTACCTCATCACCCATTGACGGTCCCTCCCCGCTCGTCATCGACAGCACCGCGACACGACCTCACTTGCCTCTCTGGACAACCACTTCCTCCCGCTGCGGAACTGAAAGCCGCCGCGTCAGGAAGGTGAGCCCCAAGTACATGGCCGCAGTCACAAAGAAGGTCGGAATACCAGCGGTCACATAGGTAAACAATGGACCAGCCCGATCGGTTGCCGGGTCGTAGGTCCAGAAGTAGAAGAGTCCGCCAATGACAACAGCTACGTAAGCCTCCCAGTTAAACCCAGCAACATACTGATAGCGTCCAGCATGCTGTCGGAAGAGATCGCGCAACGAGATGTGGAAGCGCTGCACGAAGACATAGTCAGCCACCATGACTCCGCCAAAGGCTGCCATGATGAAGGAAATATAGGCAAGGAACTTTGTGTAAGTGTCATACATGGTGGGCGTGAGCATGAGCAAGGCAGCAGGAATAGTGGTGAAGAGCGCCCATTGCCACTTCCAGCGAGGGAAAAGCGTCTTTATGCTCAGGCTCTGGGAATAGATGAGCACGGTCGCCGAGGTCAGGTTTGCCAGGATCAGCATGAACAGCCCAAAGAGTCCAAAGAGGGGGCCACCCGCCTCGAGCATCCACTCAGTCGGCTCATAGGTGCCAACAAGAAGGGCTGTCAGTGCACCAAGAATCGCTGCGACGTTGAGCAGAACACCCCATCCCAAATACGTCCCAATCAGGGCTGTTCGCTCATCTCTTGCCAGGCGATTCCACTGCCCAATAGAGGGAAGCCAGGAGAAGCCCAAACCAACGTTCCACTCAATCGCTGACGCCAGCCCACGGACTGGGGTGTCATACGGTGCTGGTGGTTGGGCATTCCACACCGCCGACACACCGTTGTGTATGAAAATGTAGAAGATCAACCCAAGAATAATCAGCACCATCGCCGGAACACCAACACGGATAAAGAGGCGAATGGCAATCGGCCCTTGCAGCGCTAACCACCAGGCAACAGCGAAGGCGACAATGGCGAAGATCGGCGCGCCGACCGTCCGTGAGGCTAGCCACTCCGGTGCCCCGAAAGCAGCCGCGACCCGGATCGCCGACTCTCCCAACATGAAGCAGGCGATCGTAATCCATCCAAGATTCAAGATTGCAAAGATGATGAGGAACAAATTACTCCCACGAGGACCAAGAATGGCGCGCGCACCGATGAACGTGTCCACACCGTACCGGCTATAGAGCACCGCTAATACACTTATGAGAAAAACGGGAATCGCGTTTCCAAAGAGAATTGCGGCGATCGCTGGCCCAGCCGGCAGCACCGACCCGGTGTAGCCTCCAACCAGGAAACTCCACGCTGCAATCCCCAATCCAACCTGCACGAGGAGGAAATCGAGCAGCCCAAACTGCCGCTCTGTCCGGAGCACCGGGAGAATACCGAAGTAAACCTCCCGTTGGATGGATTGCTCTCCCTCTTCAGCCATCCCTTACCCACTCCCACCACTACGTACCGCTCTACCGGTGCAGCAAGAGATTGAGGACGAGAACCGCAAAGAGGAAGAGCACCACAGCCGTTACCACCCACATATAAACCCAGTCAAGGTTGGTGAAGGGCTCCGGCCGCTCCCCAGATTCGATCCGCCCAACACGCTCCTCCAGTTCCGCTCGCAGCTGTGGATCCAAGTAATGCTCCATCGTCACCCCCTAACCGACCTCTGACCCTGCTTCTCGCCCAGCACGCAGCACAGAGACAGCGCACAAGACCGACGGCGATAAATCAATGTTTTTGAGACAAAGGCTCAACGAAAAATTAGACACATAGACAAAAACTGCCGAGCTGCACAACCCATGGACATCCGGGCAAACTCTGTACCCCTGGAGCTGCCAAAGTATAGGTTCGCTCCGTGCTGATGTCTCGCGACGCATCGGTTATACTGCCTCCGGTGCGGATGAGCCAAGGAGTAGTCACGAGGGAAGGGGTTGTAGACATGGTGCTCAGTCGAATGGTCGGAGCTCGTGTTCGCCGCAAGGAAGATCCTCGGCTCATTACTGGCACCTCGCTGTATGTCGATGACATAACGCTACCTGGTATGCTCTATGCGGCCTTCGTGCGCAGCACCTACCCGCATGCGATTCTCAAGAAGGTGGACGCCTCAGCGGCACTGGCCATGCCGGGTGTGGTCGCCGTCATCACTGCAGAGCAGTTGGGCCGCTGGTTGAAGGGTGCCGCGCACCTCAGCGGTGGCGAGGGGGAAGGAGACGCTTCGTCTCACCAGGAGGCCCCAGCCGGACCGCCACAGCACGAGCTCCTGGCCATCGATCGTGTTCGATACGTCGGTCAGCCGATCGCCGTTGTCCTGGCCTCCGAACGCTATCGTGCCTACGACGCAGCAGCAGCTATCCAGGTTGAATACGAGCCACTCCCAGCCGTTGTCGACCCCGAGGAGGCGATGAAGGACGGTGCACCGCAACTCCATGCGACACTCCAGAACAACATCGCAATGCATACCAGTCATCAGCACGGCGACGTTGAGAGGGCGTTCGCTGAGGCAGATATCGTCGTCAAGCAACGTTTTTACCAGCAACGCCTCGTCTCGAACGCCTTGGAGCCACGGGCCGTTGTCGCCGCTCCCGAGCCACTCACACGAGGGGTCACGGTCTGGTCATCGACCCAAGCACCCCATAACAATCGGAAGACGCTGGCCCAGGCACTGGGGCTGAGTCATGCTCAGGTCCGGGTTGTCGCACCGGAGGTCGGCGGTGGCTTTGGAGCCAAGATCGGCGCTTACCCAGAGGACATTATCCTTGCGGCCATTGCTCTCCACCTTCATCGACCTGTCAAATGGTATGAAACGCGTTCGGAGCACTTCCTTGCCACCAATCAGGGGCGGGGGCAAGTCGCCTACTATGAACTGGCCGCGACAAAGGAGGGACGGATTCTTGGCCTGCGTCTCAAGGTGATCCAGGATCTGGGCGCCTATCCCAAGGTCATGCTCTTGGCACGACTCACGGCAATGATGTCGGTCGGTGTGTATGACATCCCTAATCTTTCAATCGAGACGTACAGCGTCTGCACAAATACCACGCCTGTCGGTGCCTACCGTGGTGCTGGTCGGCCAGAAGCGGCCTACTACATTGAACGGATGATGGATCTGTTAGCTCGCAAGCTCGGCAAGGATCCGGCCGAGGTGCGACGCCTCAACTACATCCCACCAGACAAGTTCCCCTACCAGACCCCCGCCGGCGCTCGGTACGATTCAGCCGAGTACGAAAAGTCATTGAAGAAGGCGCTCGAGATCTCGCACTACACTGAGTGGCGGCAGAAGCAGCAGGAACTCCGACAGCAGGGACGCTACATCGGCATCGGGCTGGCCACATACACGGAAATTTGCGGCTTCGGCCCTTACGAGACCGCCTCCATTCGGGTGGAGCCAACAGGAGCGGTCATCGCCTATACAGGCACGTCTCCACACGGGCAGGGACTGGAGACGGCATTTGCGCAGATTATCGCGGATGAGATCGGCGCTGACTTCGACCAGATCGTTGTCCTGCACGGTGACACTCAGAGCGTGCCGGAAGGTATCGGGACGATGGGCAGTCGGAGCTTAGCCGTCGGCGGCGGTGCAATGCTGGTGGCCGCTCAGCGTATCCGGGAGAAGGCGCTCCGCATCGCCGCACACTTGCTCGAGGCAGCGGTGGAGGACATGGAGTACGTCGACGGGAAGTACCGGGTCAAGGGAGCCCCCGACCGTGCGGTCACCCTCGCCCAGATCGCCGAGGCTGCCTATAGTCCAGGGCTTCCCGCTGACATCGAACCGGGACTCGTTGTGACCGACTATTATGCGCCGCCCGGAACACTGTTCCCCTTTGGCACCCATGTGGCAGTTGTGGAGGTCTTCCCAGAGACTGGCGAGGTCAAACTCCTCGAATACTACGCAGTCGATGACTGCGGCCCCCGCATCAACCCCCTCCTCGTCGAAGGCCAAGTCCACGGAGGCCTCGCCCAGGGCATCGCCCAGGCCCTCTGGGAAGAGGTGCGCTACGACGACTCCGGCCAGCTCCTCACCGGCACCCTCATGGACTACGCCCTCCCGAAAGCCCACCTCCTGCCACAGTTCGTCACCGACGAGACCATCACCCCAAGCCCCCTCAACCCCCTCGGCGCTAAGGGGATCGGTGAGGCCGCGACCATCGGTTCTACCCCCACCATCGCCAACGCTGTCCTCGATGCCCTCACCCCCTTCGGTCTCGAGCACCTCGATATCCCCTTCACCCCAGAAAAACTCTGGCGCGCTATCCAGCAGGCCAAGGCTCGTGCCTGAAGGGCAGCAAGGGAGAAACCGGGTGGTGCCTCAGCAGAGAGGCACCACCCGGTTCATGTGCCTCGGCTCTGAGGGGGCTTCCTCCTGCCTACGCATCTTGGACCCGCAGGCATGCGACACCGCAAATTGCCCTTGTGGGCGGATCAGCGAAACGAGCTAAACCGCCGATGAGCCACTGAGCAAAAGCCCCTCACCCGGCCGCTCGTAGCGAATAGGGTGAAAAGTCTCGCCACGTTGCACCTCGACGCGCGGCGGCGTGGTACGACTTATCACACGCCCAGCTTTCACACACCAAAGTGCTGGTGCCAGCATGCGCAGCGCATCACGGTCGCTTGCCGCATCAAAGATCACAAAGTCGGCCAGTTTGCCAATCTCGATGCCGTAGCGATCAACAATCCCGATTGCTTTTGCAGCATTGGTCGTCACCAGATCCCAGACGAGCGGAATCTCCTCGTAGCCAGAGAGTTGAGCCATGTGGAGCCCAAGCCAGGCTGCGTGGAGCATGTTGCCTGTTCCCAATGGATACCAGGGATCCATGACCGAATCGTGTCCGAAGGCAACGTTGATCCCAAAGGCAAGAAGCTCCTTGACGCGTGTCATCCCGCGACGCTTGGGATAGGTATCAAACCGACCTTGCAAGAGTGAATTGTCTGGTGGATTTGCAATGATGCTCAGCTCAGCCCGCTTGAGCCAGCCAAACAGCTTAAATGCATAGGCATTGTTGTACGACCCCATTGCTGTGGTGTGACTTGCCACAATACGCCCTTGCAGCCCGCGGCGAATCGTCTCAGCGGCCATCACTTCGACAAAACGGGATTGGTCGTCATCGGTCTCGTCGCAGTGGGCGTCAAGCGGTCGGTCATAGCGCTCAGCCAGCTCGAAGGCGATACGCAGCGATTCAACTCCCATCTCTCGCGTTGTCTCGTAATGGGGAATCGCACCTACAACGTCACAGCCGAGACGTAAGGCTTCTTCGAGAAGCTCTGCACCACGCGGATAGGAGAGAATTCCCTCCTGCGGGAAGGCAACAAGCTGAAGATCGACCAGGTGACGCATCTCCTCACGCACCTCGAGCAGGGCACGCAGCCCAACGAAGTTCGGATCACAAACGTCGACATGACTACGAATGACAAGGGCACCCTGAGTCGCATACCACTCGATCGTCCTTTTGGCACGCTCCTTGACTGCTTCGATAGTGAGCTGCGGCTTGGTCTGTGCCCAACGCTGGATCCCCTCAAGAAGCGTTCCCGACTCGTTATGACCGGCCAGCCCTTCGGTGAGCGCAGCGTCGAGGTGGCAGTGCGGTTCGATCAGCGGTGGTGAGAGAAGTCTTCCTCCCGCATCAATCGTCTCTGTTGCCTCATAAGCGAGCGCTGAGTCAATGGCAACGATTCGCCCCTCGGCAACAGCAATGTCGACCAATCGGCCGTCGCGGAGCCGTGCGCGGCGAACTATCAGGTCGTATGCCATCGTCGCATCCCCTTTCTAAACAACACGGCGGCTCTCTCGCAGCACCGTCCCATGCCGATGTCGTCATCTCGCGGAAAACGCGAGACACCGTGCATTGCACCCTTGCTCCTCGCCGGCTGTCAAGCCACAGCGAATAACATGTCGAGGATAAATCCTGACAAGCGGGGGCTTCTTGCGGAGTTATCATAAACGCTGGCTGGTAGCCACTCGACGATGGTCAAAGGGATATCATGTTCGAGGGGCTGTTCCAGCTGAGTCACCTGCTGTTGATTCTCCTGATCGTGTTAATTGTTTTCGGCCCTGGCAAGTTGCCTGAAGTTGGCGCAGCGATCGGCCGCAGCATCCGCGAGTTCCGACACAGCGTTCGTGACGCCACCGCCGGAGAGGCACAGCCACCCGGGGCATCCATGAGTGACCAACACTCACTTTCGAATCAGCAGCCACAGTGAGAGTGGCTCATCCTTCTCCAAGGTGTGTGGAACTCGTCCTTCACCGAGTGTGAGAGACGGTCAAGCGTACCCTTCAACTGTGCCATCCCCTCCTGCACCGTGAGACAAGCAATCGCCAGCGGTGCTGAACAGGGGAGCGGACATGGCTTCCTGCTGTTCGCCTCAGGTGAGTCGAGCACGCAGAGCCTGAAGCAGGAATTGGAATTCCGGAACCTGAAAGCGACGCAGCACTGAGAAATAGATGAGAACACCGACAATCAGGCCAAGGGTAACAACACCTGCTCGTGCCAGCAGAGAACGCTGCTCCGGAACGATCCACTGGGAGACGAGCAGGACTACGAAAGCAACAAAAAGTGCCATCACCAATGAAGCGATGCCCGCTGCTCGGAATGTTCCGGCGACTGTTCCATCACCAACCTGACCGAGCCAGCGCCGCAAGATCCACCACATGACAAGGGTGTGTGCAACGAACTGCGCTGTATTTCCAAGTACCAGACCAAGCATGCCGAGCGGATGCACCAGCGTGAGCGCGACGAGAAAGTAGACCCCGACCGAGAAGACACCAACGAGTACCGGCATCCGCGTGTTCTGCCGCGCATAGGCGGCAAAGATCAGGACTTGGTCGAACGCCGCACAGAACGTCCCTGGCAGATAACCAAGCAAGGCGATCCAGATTGCCCGCGCTCCCTCAAGGTTGGTCGCACCATGGTAGAAGAGCAACGTGACGATCGGCCAGCTCAATGCTGCCATCCCGAAGGTTGCGGGAAAAATTAGGAGCGCGACGAACTTCAGCCCGAGCGAGAGTGTGCGCTGGTAGCTGAGCTCGTCACCCACTGCTGCATGGCGCGAAAGGGTTGGCAAGGCAGCGAGCGAGGTGGCGGCAGCAACCAGGCCGAGGATCATCTGGTTCAGGGCCGTTGCATAGCGCATCGCGCCGAGGGCGTGTGGATCGACCCCCCAGGCCAAATTCCGGTCGATGATGAGTGCCACCGTGTTCGCGAAGAGACCAAGGAAGATGGGAAAGTAGAGGATGAAGATACGGCGGATCGCCGGATGCCAAAGCTCGAGGTTCACTTTCGGCAGGCAGTCGCGCAACCCCCACAACTGCAGCACGACAAGGCCAAGAGCACCAAGCAGTACCCCGATGACCAGACTGGTAATCCCGAGCGTGTGTCCAAACAGAAGTGCACACGCGACGATGGCCGCGTTGCGTACGCTGAGCGCGAGCGACGGCTGTGTAAAACGCTGCAGAGCGTAGAGTGCAGCCATCAGAACAGTGGAGACAGCAAGAAATAGCACAGCCGGTACGATGAGCCGGACAAGCCGGATCGTCAGCTGGAACGTCGCAGCGCCGCGAGCCGTCTCTCCACCGCCGAGTGCTGTCATCGCCCAGACGACCTGAGGGGCAGCCAGTGCGACAAGCGCAACCGCCCCACCCACCACAAGCAGCACCCACACGAGGAGACCGCCAACGATGCGACGAAACTCCTCCCGGCGATCCGCATACGTGCTCAGCACCGGGACGAGTGCGGCCTGAAGCATGCCGCTGATCACAAGGTCGAAGAGCATGGTGTGGACGTTATCTGCGATGGTAAATGCCGCGACCTCGTTCGTAGTTCCCCAGAAGTAGGACGTGATCTGTTCGCGCACAAGCCCGAGGATGCGGCTGAGCACCACGCCGACCATGAGCACACCAGCCGCTCGCGCGACGAGGGTTCGCTCACGATGCACGGCTTCCGCAAAGCTTGTCTCGACTGTCGACGGTGTAGGATCACTCGTCAATTCCTCACTCCCGTCTACTCACACAAGTCAGCAGGAGTGTACCGATTCAGGCACGCAGAACGCGGCCACCCCGCCATGCGTTGACCGTCGCAGTCATGGCTAGCGAGGGGGCTTGCTGGCGCTGTTGTATTTCCCTCCGAGTATCTGCTCGCACACTGTGCCCTAAGGAGAGACTGCAGGGCTCATACTCGATGGGCTGAGGAGCGGCTGCGGCCCCGCAGGATCAGTGCTTCGATTACTGGCAGGAAGACAGCCGGTCGCCCACTTCAGCACAGCCGTGTGCAGCGAGGATCCGGCGAACAAGTTCAGTGGTTGAACGCTCAGGAACGTAAGGGATCAAGACCACTTCACCACCGAGTGCACGAACGAGCGCAGCCTCAGGGAGCGGCTGCTTTCCGCGAGCGAGCTCTTCTGGTGTCACCCCGTAGTCTCCTCCCTTCACATAGACATCTGGTCGGAGAAGCTGGACCACTCGTTCTGCCGTGTCATCTGGGAAGATAGTGACATAGTCGACACAGGCCAAACCAGCCAGGAGTTCAGCGCGTTCGTCAGCGGGGACAAACGGCCGGGTAGGACCTTTGCGTCGACGGGTTGAAGCGTCGTCATTAACTGCGACAACGAGGACATCACCAAGCTGCCGGGCAGCTTGTAAAGACCGAAGATGCCCTACGTGGAGGAGATCGAAGTGCCCATTCGTGAGCACGATCCGCTTTCCAGCTTGGCGGAGGGCAGCACTGAGTGCTGGCAAATACTCCACAGCAACGATCTTCTCCATTGACACCTCCATGCACCCCTCACTCGAGCATGACACCGTCCAGGCTGGTTTACCAACTTGACACATGACTGTAACGCGATCGCAACGTTCGGCTGTGCTCCCGGCGGAAACTGTGCGACAGGAAAGAGAGGCACGGATAGATGCTTCGGTATGCAGCAATACGTCTGATTCGAGCATTATTGACGGTTTGGCTTGCCGTAACAGCCGTCTTTCTTGGGCTCCGCCTTTCCGGTGACCCAGCCCAGGCGCTTCTTGGACCAGAAGCCTCAAGTGAAGCGGTTCGTGCCCTTCGCCAGGCCTGGGGCCTTGATGACCCGATCGCTGTCCAGTATGCGCGGTACCTGTGGCAAATTGCCCACGGTGACTTTGGTCGATCGCTACGCGAACGACGACCAGCGACAGAGGTAGTCAACGAGCGGATTCCTGCAACCCTCCACCTTGGGCTGACAGCTTTAGGAGTGGCGACACTGCTTGGCGTCACGTTAGGCACCCTGGCGGCCTTCCACGCTGGGCGCTTTACCGATCGGGTAATCGTTGCCTTGGCAGCGCTTGGTCAGGGGATCCCAAATTTTGTGCTTGGCCTGCTGCTCATTGTGGTCTTTGCTTTCTATCTCCGACTTGCCCCGACGGGTGGACGAGAGCAACCGTCCAGCCTCATTCTGCCAGCTTTGACGCTTGCGAGCTTCAGCACTGCGAGTTTGACTCGGTATACCCGCTCAGCGCTGCTTGAAGTCCTACGCGCCGATTACGTGCGCACCGCCTATGCGAAGGGGCTACCGTTTCATCGCGTCCTTGTGGACCACATCGGACGCAACAGCGCACTGACATTAGTCACTGTTTTGGGTCTGCAGCTAGCCATCGCCATTGCGGGGGCGGTGATCACCGAAACCATCTTTGCCTGGCCGGGGATGGGACGACTTCTGGCAAACGCAGCTGAACTGCGTGACTTCCCTGTCGTTCAGTACGCGGTGTTTCTCATCGTTGTCTCGGTGGTGACTGTCAACTTTCTCACCGATCTTGCCTATGGTTTGCTCGATCCGCGGATTCGGGAGGGGTAAGTCAACGTGGCGGTACACACAGTGACCGACGCCTCGCTGGCAACGGAAGTTAATGGGAGACGACAACGCCGGTCTCGTCCCCAAGGGCTTCCTGTCTCCACTGTGGCTGCGCTCATCTGGTTGGGCGTGTTATTGACGCTTGCCATCCTCCAACCCGTGCTTCCCCTTCCCAGTGCGACGAGCCAAAACTTGCTTGCGCGGCTTACTCCGCCATGGGGTTTTGGTGGATCGGTCGAGCACCTCCTCGGCACTGACCATCTTGGTCGCGATCTTTTGGCGCGCATTCTGGTTGGCACGCGGATTTCTGTCTCCCTGGCCCTGGTAGGGATGCTCATCGGTGCCCTGCTCGGCACGACACTGGGAATTGCTGCTGGCTACCGGCGAGGACTGCTTGATCAAGTGATTAGTTTCCTCATCGACTTCTCGCTCGCCGTGCCGTTTGTGGTGATCGCTTTGGTGGCACTGACGCTGTTCGGTACCGGTATGGCGGTCTTGATACCGCTCCTTGGGCTCAGCGGCTGGGAGCAGTACGCACGCGTGGCGCGAGCGAACACGATGCGGGTGACTCAGGAGCTCTACATTGTGGCGGCCCGTGGACTTGGAGCTAGCCCGGCACGGATCCTGTTCCGCCACATCCTTCCTAATCAATTGGCCCCGCTCTTGGTCATGGCAACCCTGCATTTGACAAGCTTGGTGCTGCTGGAATCCTCGTTGAGCTTCCTCGGCCTTGGCGTGCAACCGCCGACACCCAGTTTGGGCAACCTTCTGGGTGAAGCACGGAACTATCTCCAAATAGCCTGGTGGTTACCGCTGTTTCCTGGCCTTACGCTCGTGTTGCTTACTCTGGCCTTTAACGAACTCGGGGATTGGCTGCGTGACGTCACTGATCCGACCACGCGGGGGCGAAGGTGAAGAGGGGGTCACCACCCATAGGACGATGCGGTCGAATGTTTATACAAGATGGTAGGTACCAGGATGAGTCGGTAATACGCATGATTATTGAAATAAGATAGCCATAAGCTGCAAGAATTAATATGTATAGGAATAGGCATATTGAGGAAAATAGAAAGGAGAGAACAATGATAAAGTTAGATCAGATCACTCTAAGGAATCGGCTCACTCGACGAGCCGTGCTTCTCAGTGGGGTCACTCTTGGGAGCACGCTACTCGCTGCCTGTGGGAATCAGAACCAGGCGACGACTGGTACTCCAACGAGCCAGGCCAGTGGGATGAGTAGCACACCGACCCAACAGCCCACACCCACTGCTGCACCGCGTCCAACCATGGCACCAGCTACGCCCACAGTCATCGTGCAGCGCCCTGAACTCCGTATCGGGGTGCAGGGGTTACCCCCCAACCTCGATCCGCACCAGCAGCTCTCGAATG
>CALIMB010000017.1 GCA_938028665.1 uncultured Thermomicrobium sp.
CAGCACATCAGACAGATCAACGATGACTCCCGGTCCATAGAGCCACTCGAGGGGAATCTGATCGATCGTCTTGCCACCTGTAATGAAGTGCCGCGGTGCGTCCAGGTGCGTTCCCATGTGGTTTGAGGTCATGATGTACTGAGCATTGACGCCGTGCTCCGCCTTGCGTTTAATGTACTTCACCTCAAATGGTGGGTAGAACGGCCAGAACGAGACCTCCTGATTAAGCGGCTGCGACAGATCGTAGACTTTCACCGCACCCATACCTCACGTCCCTTCCCTTCACCCCAACCGGCTCCGACTCCTCAACCTAGCGCTGTCTCGCCGGTACCAACCCTGCCGACCCCCTGGCCTCCCTTTGGGTAGCCAGGAGATCGCCTCCCCCCATCAGGATGTCTCGGGATGCGTCATCCGCCACAGCTGGTCGGGATCAAGCGGCACCCGGGTAATCCGCACCCCGAACGATCGGAGCGCATCTTCCACCGCCGCAGCGACAACAGCAGGCGTTGGGATCGCTCCTGCCTCACCGACACCCTTCACCCCAAGCGGATTGAGCGGCGACGGCGTCTCCTGATGGGTGACCTGCATCCACGGAATCTCCTTCGCTGTCGGGATCAGGAAATCCACAAAACTCGCGTTCAGCAATTGCCCATTTTCGTCATAGTGCAATTTCTCGTAAAATGCACCACCAATCCCTTGGGCAATACCACCGTGAATCTGCCCTTCAACGACCAGCGGATTGATCACCGTTCCACAGTCGTGCACGACCCAGAGGTTGCGGAAGAGCAGCTGACCCGTCTCAATATCCACTTCCACTACCACCCCAACCGCACCACTCGCCCAAGTCGCGTGTGGCGGCGAGTAGTACTCAGTTGCCTCAAGTGTCGGCTGCTTTCCCGGCGGGAGAGTTGGTCCGGTCCACGGGCGCGGTCGCACAACCAAGTCTCCAGCATAGGCGTACCGGAGAGGATTCGCAAGTTGTGCGAGCTGGCCCCATGTAAAGCCACGCTCCGGAGCACCGCGCACAAAGACCCGCCCATCCTCCACCACCAGGTCTTCCACTGCGACCTCGAGCTCTTCGGCTGCGAGCTGGAGCCCCTGTTCACGCACCTTCCGTGCCGCGAGCGCCACCGCGCTCCCACAGACGACGGCACTGCGGCTCGCATACGTGCCTGAGCCGAACTGGAAGTGGGCCGTGTCGCCCTCATAAACCTGTACAGCCTCAAACGGCACCTGGAGCTCCTGCGCAACGATCTGAGCAAGAATCGTCTTATGCGCCTGCCCCTGCTGTGGCATGCCGGTCGCCACATAGACTTGACCTGTCGGTTCAACGCGGACCGTCGCCCCTTCGTAGGGACCAATCCCTGTCCCTTCGATGTAGCAGGCAATCCCAACCCCCACAAAGCGTCCTTCCGCGCGCAAGCGCGGCAGCTCCTCACGAACAAGCCGGTCGTAGTCCATCTGCTGCAGCAAGAGTTCCAGCATTCCCGGGTAGTTGCCACTGTCGTAGCGCGTCGGTGCTCCATCTTGGAAGATAAGTCCGACATCGTACGGAAACTCGTGCGGTTGGATGAAGTTGCGACGCCGTACCTCTGCCCGATCCAATCCCAGAGCGTCAGCCACTCGATCCAGAAGGCGTTCCATCACAAAAGCGGCGTGAGGGCGCCCAGCACCCCGATAGGGACTCACCGGTACCGTATTGGAGTACACCGCCCGAAATTCCACGTGGTAGTTTGGCACTTTGTATGGACCGGGAAGTTGGCAGGCCGTGATGATGGGAACAATAATCCCGTACGGGGTGTAGGCTCCCGCGTCGTGCAAGAAGCGATCGCGGATTCCTAAAATGTGC
The DNA here is from genome assembly GCA_938028665.1 of uncultured Thermomicrobium sp. Classification (GTDB taxonomy): domain Bacteria; phylum Chloroflexota; class Chloroflexia; order Thermomicrobiales; family Thermomicrobiaceae; genus Thermomicrobium. The sequence goes on from CALIMB010000017.1 coordinate 1,850, forward strand.
CCATCGGCATCCACTGCGATCTCTGCATCGTGGATTTGCAGTCGTTCGTGATTGGTCCCCACGAAATGCTCCAGGCGGTCCTCCGTCCATTTGACTGGACGCCGTAACGTAAGCGCTGCATAGGGAATCAGTACTTCTTCTGGATAGACCATGATCTTACAGCCAAACCCACCCCCCACATCTGGCGCGACCACCCGCACCTGCGTCGGCGCAAGTCCAAAGAGCGCTGCCAACGCATTGCGAATGACAATCGGCGCCTGGGTCGTGTCCCAGACTTCGAGAACACCCTCCACCTCGTTCCAGACGGCAACGATCGCTCGCGTCTCGATCGGCATGCCAGCACTGCGCTCGATCACCAGTCGCTCCCGGAAAACATGCGCTGCCCGGGAAAAAGCGTCCTCGGGATCACCGACGATCCCCACATAGTGCGCCGCTACGTTCGTCCCAAGCTCCTCGTGGACGAGCGGCGCCCCAGGCTGGACAGCACGCTCAATGTCCACCACGACCGGAAGCTCTTCCCACTCAACCGTGATCGCCTCCACCGCATCCTCGGCTAGATAGCGACTCTCCGCAATGACCATCGCTACCGGCTCACCAACATGGTTCACCTCATCCTTGGCTAACGCGTAACGTGTAAACGGATGAGTAAGATCTGGATGCGGAATCAGCAACGGCATACGCCGTTGGCAAGGTCCAATTTCAGCGTAAGTCCACACCGCGACGACACCGGGCATGTCACGCGCTGCGCTGACATCAATCGACCGAATCCGCGCGTGCGCCAGCGGACTGCGGAGGAACGCGACGTGCAGTTGTCCAGGTAGATCGATATCGTCCACGTATCGGCCCCGACCGGTGAGAAGCCGTGGGTCTTCCGCTCGTTTGATCGGTTCTCCAAAGACTCGGGTTGGCATGAGATTGCCTCCTACTCCCTCGACTGTCGCATGAGCTGTGCCGCGTAAAGCGCCGCTTCGACAATCTTCTGGTAGCCGGTACATCGGCAGAGATTGCCAGAGATGGCTTCGCGGACCTCCTCTTCGGTCGGATCGGGATGTTCCGTCAGGAAGGCTTTCAACACCATGAGCATCCCTGGCGTACAGTATCCGCACTGCAGACCATGCTTTTCCCAGAAGGCGCGTTGTAACGGATGGAGCTCCGTCTCGTCTACCGCGAGCCCTTCAACCGTCTCAATCACATGCCCGTCGGCCTGCACTGCTATCAGCAAGCAACTACGCACCGGCTCTCCGTCGAACAAGACAGTACAGGCACCACAGACCCCATGCTCACAGCCCACATGAGTCCCAGTCAAACCGAGTTCGTGGCGCAAAAAGTCCGATAAGAGCAGGCGCACTTCAACATCTCGCTCGTACGCCACGCCGTTCACGACAACACGAATCGTTCGACGTTCCGTCCCCACGGCAGTCATCTCCGCGCTCCCTCCTGTGCGCGTTCGGCCGCTAAGGCCAGCGCCCGCTCTGTTAACACACCAGCCACATACCGCCGGTACTCTGCCGAGGCATGGATGTCGCCGGCTGGATCAATCTCACGCCGTACTGTTGCCGCGGCTGCTCGCCAACTCTCTGCTGCCGCCGGCTGGCCGCGCAGTGCCGACTCGGTCAGACGGGCACGTACCGGCCGCCCACCAACGCCGATCAAGCTCACGCGTGCCTCAGCGATCGTGGTGAAATCCTCCGCAAGACTCACCACCGCCCCCACACCAACCAGGGCATAGTCACCATGTCGGCGCGCAACCTCCAGCCACGCTGTACCGGTACCTGCCGGGAGAAGCGGGAATCGCACTTCTGTCACAAGTTCATCCGGCTCGGCAGCCGTCGTCAACAGATCGATGAAGAAGTCCTCTGCTGAGACCAGACGGTGCCCGCGCTGGCTCCTGAGCTGGACCATACCCTCGAGCGCGACCAGCACTCCCGGAAGTTCCGCGGCTGGATCTGCGTGTGCGACGCTGCCACCGATCGTTCCCCGCGTCCGGATCGGGAGATGCCCCACCCAGCGAATCGCTTCTGCTAAGAGCGGTGCGTGCTCGGCAACAACCGGCGACTGCTCCACGGCACGATGTCGAGTCATTGCCCGCACCACGATCGCACCGTCACTGAGTTCAATCCCAGAGAGTTCCTGCAGGCCGTTCAAATCGACGAGAAGGCTCGGCCGCACCAACCGCATGTTCAACATCGGGATTAAGCTTTGGCCTCCAGCCAGTGGTTTGGCTTCCTCAGCAGCTTCGGCCAGAACGGCTAACGCCTCCTCGACGCTGTGTGGCACGTAATAGCGAAAGCGCGGTGGCTTCATCGCCTCTACCCTCCACTCACGCCCTCATCGTAACCGACGCCATTCCACTCCGGACCAGCGCAGTACACTCTTCCTGCGAAAAGGAGAGCCCTCCTATGCTACCGCCGATCAACCTGGTCGCAAGTCCTGTTTGGCCGCTGGTGAACGGTCCACCACAGCCAGTAACGGTTGCAGCCGTCTTTCCGCGGGCGGCCTACCTGACTAATAGTCATCATTGGTTCTCCTTGGTCGTCCCTGGCGCTGCGCTGCCTCCCGATGGGATCCGCATCGTTGACACCATCGACCTTCGGGCCCTTCTGGGCCAGGTCAACCATATTCGTATCGGGAATAGGGCACTGCTCTTGCCGGATGGACGCCAGCTGTCGATCTCCCCGCGCTGCCGTTGTTGGCAGCCGCAACCACGTCTCGGACACTGTTGCAGTCGAGAGCTCCGCGCCGTCGCCTGCCGAATTGCTGAGGAGCTGCAGAGCACACCACCGCAGGAGGACCCCAGCGTCAAGCTCACCCTGCACTCGACGCTTCCACTCTTCGACGAACTTCTGCGCAATGCAGCAAACAATTGTCAGGAGGACATCCTGCTGGGTGCACGTCACCTTGCAGGACGCGGACCCGGCCTCACGCCGCTTGGCGATGACCTGCTTATCGGCTGTTGCCTGGCGCTGACCATCCTGGCGCGAAGAGCTCCGCAGCAGCACGACTGGCTGACGCTTCGTCAGCTGCTGGCCGAAAGCGCCGCTCCAGCGACAACCGCGCGCAGCGCCGCCTGGCTTCGGCAAGCCGGCAAGGGCGAATTTGCCCACGAACTCACGGCCTTGGCACGCGCATTGTGCACTGCAAATCTGCGCTGGGTTGTCCGACTGCTGCGGCGCATCTTGACAATCGGTTCGTCGTCGGGCTGGGCAAACGCGTACGGAGTGAGCCGAGCTCTGTGTCTGCTGCTCAGCCTTGAGGACGCACCGATCTGCCCACCCGGCCAAACGGACTGAGCAGTTCGGCATCTCGTTCGGCTCAGCACAGCTCATCGCCGTACCCGATCGGTTTTCCGACGAACCGAGTACTCCATCATGGGAAGCCTGCCAGGATGTTAGATGCCGGAAAAAGCAAAACTCCATGCCACCGACTCCTTGCCGATGGCCTACGCACGACATCAACCACTCATTTCCGAAAAAGCCGAGAGGAGCTCCTCGCGAGCTCCTCTTGCTCTCGGACGACGGCTGGAGTATAGTCTGACGTGGTCGGGACTGTCAATGGCAGCCTAAGGAGGAACCCGGAAGCGAAAGAAGCACAGTCCCAGTCGAATGAGGAGCACAAGCGAGCGTTTGTCCGGTTCACGGCCAGCCCTGGAGAGTGTATCCGGGTTGGCCGGGTCGCTTTTTTCTTCCGCTCGGAAGTGTAAGGAGGACCGAGGTGATTGTGCGTGTCCAGGTAGTGCCGAACTCGTATTACGACTCTGTTGCACTCATGGCTGTCGCTGCCATCGTGAACAGGCAACCCGGAGTTGACGTGGCAGCACTCTTAATGGGAACCAGCGCGAATCTCGAGCTGCTGCGCGACTCTGGACTATGGGATCCCCAACTTGAGCAAGTCTCGCCCAATGATCTCATCGTCGCGATCCGCGCAACAGACGAGCAAACAGCGACGGCAGCGATCGAGCAAGCTATCCAGAGCCTGCGCGCAGCTTCCCCGGTTCGCGAATCTGTTGAGAGAGCAACCCTGCCCCGCACGCTTCGCAGTGCACTCCGGCTATCACCCCAGGCGCAACTTGTCGCGATCTCTGTTCCCGGACCCTATGCCCCGATCGACGCTGAAGAGGCGCTCCGGGCTGGTCGACATGTCTTCCTCTTCAGCGACAACGTCTCTTGGCACGAGGAGCTACGCCTCAAACGACTGGCTCAGGAACTGGGTCTCCTGCTCATGGGACCCGATTGCGGCACAGCCTATATCGGAGGAATCGGGCTTGGATTCATGAACGCCGTCCGCCGTGGTCCTATCGGCATCGTGGCAGCTGCGGGGACTGGTCTACAGCAGGTTGCAAGTCTTATTGATTGGTTTGGAAGCGGTATCAGTCACGGTATCGGAACAGGCGGCCGTGACCTCGACGAGCGCATCGGTGGAATCACCATGTTGACGGGTATCGACGCGCTTGCCGCTGACGCCTCAACCAAGGTGATACTTCTACTCTCCAAGCCACCAGCACCCAAAGTCGCCCAGCGCGTTCTGGAGCGCGCAGCACACTGCGGAAAACCAGTTGTTGCATGCTTCCTTGGCCATGCCCCCGAGTCGGTCGATGGTGTGCACGTGGTTGGCAACTTGACTGAGGCTGCACGGGTCGCTGTCCACCTTGCCACTGCTCGTCCACTCGATGAGGTCAATCTCCAAGGGGTGGAACAACTCCGTGCACGGGTACAGGCCGAGCGGGCACGGTTGGCACCGGGCCAGCAGTTCCTCCGCGGCCTCTATAGCGGCGGTACACTCTGCGACGAGGCGATGCAAATCTTGGCTCAGGACATCGGTGATATTTACTCTAATGTTCCACTGCGTGAGGAGCTGCGATTAACAAATCCGCACCAGAGCAAAGCTCACACGTTCATCGATCTCGGCTCCGATGAGTTCACCATCGGGCGACCTCACCCGATGATCGATCAAACGATTCGTCTGGAGCGCCTCCAGCGTGAGGTGGCAGATCCTACGGTAGCCGGAATCGTGCTGGACGTTGTCCTCGGCTACGGAGCGGCTTCTGATCCAGCCGGTGAGCTTGCCCCGGCTATGGAAAAGGCACGCCAGCAGGCCCAGCAGGAAGGACGGCACCTCTCCTTCTTCGTTGCTTTAGTGGGTACCCAATCGGACCCCCAGAACTACGAAAGGCAGCGACGTGTGCTCGAGACTGCGGGGGCCATTGTTACCCCCAGTAATGCTGTCGCAGCCCAGCTCGCTCGCCAACTGGTCGCGTAAACGCTTCGACAGAAGGGATGCGGACGATGGGCGACAAGATTCACCAGCTCCTCGAGAGCACCCCTGAGGTGATTAACGTTGGCCTCGAACTTTTTGCGCGTGCAGTCCGTCAGCAGGGCGGACAGGTCCATGAGATCGAGTGGAAACCACCGCTGGTCGAGCCGGATCAGCGTGCACTTGCGCTTTTCAACGATCCCACAATTGCCGCGGCGAATTCTGAGGCGGTAACCCGGATGATGCGGGCCCAACCGGTCGTCGTCGACGTCGCGCGTGCACGGGATGTGATCCCAGGCATGACCGATCGCACCTTTTTGCATGCTGGGCCACCCATCGATTGGGACCATGCCTCGGGACCACTGCGCGGCGCGCTCATTGGCGCCATGCTCTTTGAAGGGTTTGCAAGCACGCCCGAGGAAGCAATGCGCAAGCTCGAATCTGGCTTTATCGAACTTGCCCCCAACCATGAGCATAGCGCCGTGGGGCCGATGGCCGGAGTCATCTCACCGTCGATGCCGGTGTATATCACAGTCAACGCGAACGGCACCAACCGGGCCTACACCAACTTCAATGAAGGCATTGGTAAGGTCATGCGCATGGGAGCCTATGCTCCTGAGGTGATTGATCGGCTGCGTTGGATCAGCGAGGTGTTGGCCCCCCTCATTGGACAAGCGCTCCGCCGTAGTGGTGGGATCGATCTGCGTAACATCATCGCGCAGGCACTCCAGATGGGCGATGAATGCCATAACCGTAATAAGGCAGCAACATCACTCTTCTATCGGGAAATTGCTCCGTACCTTGTGGAATGTGATGCTCCGGCAAGTGACATTGCAGCAGTATTGCGGTTTATCAATAGCAATGACCACTTTTTCGTCAATCTGGCGATGGTCGCGGCCAAGGTAATGGCAGATGCGGCGCATGGGATTCCAGGAAGTTCCCTCGTCACGACCTTGTCACGGAATGGCACCGAGTTCGGCATTCGTGTCTCTGGGCTTGGTGATCATTGGTTTACTGCACCGGCAAACGTGCCGCGCGGACTTTTCTTCCCCGGATTCGGCCCAGAGGATGCAAATCCCGACATTGGAGATAGCACAATCACCGAGACAGCTGGCTTTGGTGGCTTTGCCCTAGCCGGAGCACCGGCGATTGTGCAGTTCATCGGCGGAACCCCAGCCGATGCGGTGCGTGCCACCCTCGAGATGTACGAGATTACCGTAGCCGAGCACGAGATCTTCCGCATCCCGGCACTAGATTTTCGCGGCACACCAGTGGGAATCGATCTCCGCGCAGTCATCCGTACCGGAATTCTGCCATTCATTGACACCGGTATTGCCCATCGGGAACCGGGTATTGGGCAGGTTGGTGCTGGGGTTGTCCGACCACCAGCCCGCTGCTTCACCGATGCCTACCAGGCCTTCCAGCAACAGTACTTGGCCCACCATGCCTTGACAACAGATGCGAGGAGAGAGGAATGAGGCGTATCGTCGTCGCACTGGGTGGTAATGCCATCATCCAGGCTGGTCAACGCGGCACAGCAGACGAACAACAGGCGAATGTCGATCTCACCTGTCGGCAGCTGGCTGAGCTGGTTGCTGCTGGGTATGAGTTGATCATCACACACGGCAACGGGCCCCAGGTAGGGAATCTCCTGGTCAAGAACGAACTGGCACGAGAGGTTGTCCCTCCGGTTCCACTCCACTGGTGTGTTGCCCAAACCCAGGCCACAATCGGCTTTATGATTCAACAGGCACTCGGCTTCGAGCTGCAGCAGCGCGGTATCCAACGCAGCGTCGCAACCTTGGTCACCCGGACGGAGGTACGTCCGGACGATCCAGCCTGGCAGGATCCAACCAAGCCGATCGGTCTGTACTATCCCGAGGAGCGAGCACGGGAAATCATGGCAGCCACTGGCCAGGTCTGGAAACCCCAGGGCAGCCGCGGCTGGCGCCGTGTCGTTCCCTCTCCAGACCCGGTAGCCATTGTCGATCGCGAGGCGATCGAACTCTTAATCGCCAGTGGCGCTATTGTGGTTGCCTGCGGCGGGGGTGGTATTCCGGTGATCCGCCGTCCCGATGGCCGTTACGAAGGGGTGGAAGCGGTTATTGACAAAGATCTGGCTGCCGCACTCTTGGCACACGAGCTAAGAGCAGAAGCTCTCCTAATACTCACTGACGTCCCGAACGTCATGTTGTTCTACGGCACCCCCAGCGCTCGCCCACTCCAGCAAGTCACGGTCAGCGAACTCCGGCACTACCAAGCAGAGGGGCACTTCGCTTCCGGCTCCATGGGACCGAAAGTCGAAGCAGCCATCCGTTTCGTCAGCCAAGATGGGCATCGTCGGGCAATCATCGCCGCACTCGATCATGCTCGTGACGCGCTCGAGGGTCGATGCGGAACGCAGGTCCTCCCCGACAACGAGCTACGCCGGGTCATTACTACCGCGCCCCCGAGCTGACGAACTGTCTGGAGTACCGATTGGCTAGACCGGTATGAGGCTCTTGAGCTAGTTCTTTGGTGCTCTGCTGCGTCATCCGTAGAGACCGAAAACTCAGGGCAGGGGGTGATTGCTTGGCACCCACAGCTGCACCTGTTCTACGGTCTCTTCAGCCGTCAACGCGCCTCAGAACGGCAGATCCGACACATCACTCGCCTCTGCAGTGGGGCAGATGGTGTTGGCTCCACATCAGGAGCATTCGTGCTCTACTTTCCCTCCTAGCGATTACGCTAACTCTTGCTGCTTTGCACTTCTCCTGGTACGCCGGTTCCGGCGCTATCACGAATCCTGTACTCTTGGGTACCTACCAGCGCGTCAGAGATCTCGCAACTGATGGACGAGTTATCGCTCTTCTCATCGACGAGGGAGATCATTCGACACTGCGCCTTCGCTCCCTCTTGGATGGAAAAGAGACTGTGCTTGTCGCCACGGCTGGAGAGTTGACCCAGGTTACTCTGGCTCTGGATCATGTCATTTGGCAAGAACGCCCATGCCCAGCGTGTCCCGGTCGTGTCCTGGCATATCGAATCTCTACAGGCGAGCGGTTTGTTTTGGCCAATTCCGCCGATGAACAGTTTCCGCGTGCCTGGAGCCACTGGGTCGCCTGGAACTCTCGCAACGGTAACGACCGCCTTTTTGTCACGAGCCTCGCAACCCCGATGACCGTCCTAAACATAACCTATGTCGTACCAGCCGGTCATCGCTTGGCGGACCTTCAGCTCTCAGCTGGACGGCTCGTCTGGCGGGAAATTACTGACAATGGCTCCTGGGTCATACGGATGCGGCACGTCGCAGGATCTGATTCCCCGGTGACGCTACTCCAGGGAACAGCGGAATCACCAGTGCTTCTCTTGACCGATGGGAGATTGCTCATCATCGACAATCAGATGCGCGTGGTTGCTCTTGATCACTCCAGCGAGGAACTGACTATCGGCACATCCCCCTCGCATCTCGACCTCGTTGCGACTGACGACCGCTATCTCTTCTGGGTTGGGCCTTCACCCTCAGAAGCAGGAAACGAAGCAGTCATCGGCTTCGATCTTACAACAGCCAGCCGTTTCGTCGCACTCCCACATGCGCATGGCATTGTCAGACTTGCCGCTGGTGGTGGATGGCTTCTCTGGCTGCAACACAGCATAGCCGATCGGGTGACGCTGTGGGGTGCACCCATCTCCGACCTCTTACCGACAGCGCGCCGTGCAGCACCGGAAGCGCACGACCCACGTTGGCGCTATTTCCCAGAGACAGGCCATTACCTTGCTAACGGTTTCCGCGCATTCTGGGAACGTTTCGGTGGGATCAAGATGTTCGGCTATCCCATTACGGAAGAATTCGAAGAATTCGATTCGGCATCAGGACAGTTCCGCACCGTCCAATATTTCGAGCGTGCGCGCTTCTCCTGGCAACCTGACTCTTCTCTGGCGATCGATGGGGTGGTTTTGGGTCGCATCGGTGTCGAACTCGCAGAGGTGACCGATCTTCTCTCCTCGCGGGCATTTCGCCCACCTTCAGCAACTGGCGACGACATCACAGGTGGCCACTGCCGATACTTCGAGGAGACTGCCCACCGGATCTGCGGCGCCTTCCTTGATTTTTGGTTACGTTACGGGGTCACCACAAGCGCGACCGGCCCCACCGAGTTATCAGCGCTCCAGCGCTTCGGACTCCCTATGAGCGAACCCTTCGCGACACCGGATGGAACGATCGTACAGTACTTCGAGCGTGCCCGTTTCGAGTACCGAGCAACCAGTGATGCGGAAGCAGTCTTGGCATTCGGCCGCATCGGAACAGAACTGCTCGCCAGGCGTGGCTGGACGCCGTGATTCTTCGTCCCACATGCCATTGCGTGGCTTTGTCCTCGCTCAACCACATCCCTCGCTCATCATAGGATCTCCCAGTGTCATTTTTCTGCAAGTACGATCACAAGAGACTGTTTCCTTCTGGCTGCAGCAAATCAGCGTGTCCACGGCACGCGACTGACGGTGCAAACATGAGACCTCAACCGTGAGACCGCATGACAGCACGCCCCGAAATCAGTATGCTGGGAACCGTCGACTGACCCGTGGGGAGGGAGCAGAACAATGGTCTTCCAGGACCCATATTTTCACGCCTTGCGCCGTCGACTGGAAGCAACCCCGTACGAAAAGTTCCGACAGCAGCTCACTGAACGGCTGCGTACAGCTGTGGCTCCCAAGCCGCGCCCACTGCATCTGTCAGCTGAGGAGATCGAGGAGCGAGAACGGTGGCTGTACAAAGAAGGGCTCGACCTGTACCTCCCGGTGTTGCGCACGATCTTACGCGCCATTCGTCGGGAGATTGAGGCCGGTTTGATCACGCAAGGTGAACTTGATCCGGAGGCACTCGCCTTCACAACCTATCAACGCGCGCTCGAGGAACTTCGCCTCCTGCCCCAGCTGCCGCGCGACCGCTTTGCCTGGTTGCGGCACCTTGCGCGTGATACGGTGCACCGCGCTGCACTGGAGCAGCACAGTTTGCGTCACCATCCGCTGCCGGCTTCGACCACAGCGACCTCGCTGCCCCCACTTCCGCAACCGACCATTATGCGGCTACACTCGGCACTCGCCGATCCTGATCTTCCCCTTCCAGACGAAGTGATCGACGATCCTGAAGCGCGCCGCGCGCTCGATGCCTTCCTCGAGCGTTTACCAGAACGTTGGCGTGAAATTTATCTCCTGGCGGCACTTGATCGTTGGAGCGATGAGGAGATTGCTGCCATAACTGGGCTCCTTCCAGATGAGGTTCGCGCGATTGTCCATGCGACGGTTCGGTTCCTCCGTGCCTGGATCGAGGAGTTAACGACGGCCGCTACCGAGCCAGGGGAGTGACTGTGATGCGCCGCAATGAAGAGGTCGCCCTCCTCTTGGAGAACATCGCTGAACTTCTCATGCTCAAGAATGAAAATCCGTACCGTATCCGTGCCTACACGACCGCTGCCCAAAATATCCGCGCTCTCGACGTCGACATCGAGGAGCTCGCCAGACAGAGCAAGTTGGACCAAATTCCAGGAGTTGGGAAAGCACTCGCTGCCAAGATCGAAGAATATCTGGAAACGGGAAAACTTCAGTACTACGAGGAACTGAAACGAGAAGTACCGATTCAGGCAGTGGATCTCCTGGAAGTGCCAGGAATTGGTCCGGCCCGCGCCCACCTTCTGTACGAGAAGCTCGGCATCACAACCATCCAAGAATTGCTACAAGCCGCAGAAGAACACAAGCTCCGCCATTTGCCCGGCTTCGGCGAAAAGCTCGAGGAGCGGATCGCGCGTGAGGCAGCGCGTCTCATGCAACGGACCAAACGACTCCTCCTCGGTATCGCCTTGCCTGTCGCCGAAGACGTCGTTGCTGCACTGCGGACAGTACCCGCAGTGAAAGCGATCGACCCCGCCGGCAGTCTCCGCCGGCGGAAAGAAACGATCGGCGATATCGATATCCTTGTCGCAACGGACGACCCTGGAACAGTGGTTGATGCGTTCATCCATCTTCCGATTGTCAAAGAGGTACTAGCAGTCGGTCCTACTCGGCCTTCCATCCTCACGCGCGAGGAGCTCCAAGTCGATCTCCGCGTTGTTGCCCCAGAGGAATACGGTTCGGCGCTCCTCTACTTTACCGGTTCTAAGGAACATAACATCGCTCTGCGCTCCTACGCACAGGAACGTGGCTGGAAACTTTCTGAATATGGCCTCTTTGATGAGAGTGGAACGCGTTTGGCTAGTCGCACCGAAGAGGAAATCTATCGCCTGCTCGATATGGACTGGATTCCTCCAGAACTTCGCGAAAACCGAGGTGAGATTCAAGCGGCGCGGGAGCATCGCTTGCCGAAACTTGTCGAGCAACACCAGATTCGTGGTGACCTTCACGCCCATACCGATTGGAGCGACGGGCACGACTCGCTTGAGAGAATGGTCCAGGCTGCCATGGCGCGAGGATACGAGTATCTTGTGATCTCTGATCACTCACCCTCACTGACCGTTGCGCGCGGTCTTACCGTCGAGCGCCTGCGTGCCCAACGGGCATTGATTCGGGAAGTGAATGAGCGTGTCGCCCCCTTCCGTATCCTTCACGGGGCGGAAGTCAATATTCAGCCGGACGGAACACTCGACTACCCGGACGAGGTCCTCGCCGAACTTGACGTCGTCATTGTCTCGGTCCACAGCGCATTCGACATGCCCATCGAACGCATGACCGAACGGGTGATCCGTGCCCTCTCCAATCCACACGTCGATATTCTTGGTCATCCCACCGGGCGCCTCCTCAACTCCCGCCTTCCCTATGAGATCGATCTCGATGCTGTGCTGGATGCCGCAGCCGAGTACGGCGTCGCTATCGAGGTCAATGGTCAGCCCGACCGCCTTGATCTGCCCGATATCTGGGTTCAACGCGCCATCAACCGCGGTATCACGATCGCGTGCACAAGCGACGCCCACTCAACGCGCCAGCTAGAGAATATGCGTTGGTCAGTGGTGACGGCACGTCGCGGTTGGGCGGAAGCACACCATATCCTGAATACTCGCCCGTTACCGGAGCTTTTGGAATGGTTTGCAGGCCATCGCAAACGCTCGCCCAGTGGCTTGCGACACACACCGTGAGCTGGCAGATCAGATATCCCTGCTCAGGTGCAGGAGAGGGGGACATCCACAGCTTCCTGGGAAAGGTATAGGATTACACGAGAGATTTCTTTAACTGCCAATTCAGTGCCTAGAAGTAGACCGGCAGCATGGAGGGACTTATCAGTCCTTGTGTGATCAGCTATTTTCCCTCTTGACTCTGCAACCGTGCTGCTCGAAGATGTTCAAGCTGTTGAGCCTAAGAGCATCTTCCGCGCAGCCAACGGTCCCCACCCCATGAGTATCCGGCACTCGCAGCCCTCTCTTATAAAGCTACAGCCCGGGCTCCGCTCTCAATTCCATTTTTTGACCTCGATTACTCCCCATCTGAGGTGTGAAGGCAGCAGCCAACACGGAAGTAACCTGCGAGGTACCCCAAGCATCTTCAAGACCGCGACTCATTCCTGAACAAGCACATTTCGCCCTCAACGCAAGGCAAGCTTGGACCTCACCATTCATGACCTTGTTTTCTTCACCTCGTCTGGCTGGAGTCCTTACCAATCACTTGGCTAGCTTCTGCCGATCAAGCCGATGGGCACGAGCAACCCCTAGAACGAAGAACGCGACCAACGCAAGCACCTCCAAGAAGACAGCGGCCACGATAACACCGCCTTGCTGGTACTGCTGGTACAGTCCCCCCAGCAAGATTCCACCGCTAAGCCAAGACAGGCCAAAAATCGTGTTAAAAATCCCAAACGCTAGCCCACGCGTTTCCGCGCCTGACAATTCCCCCACAGCCGCACGCATCGTCGTCTCGACCATCCCCATTACAGCGCCCCACAGAACCACGCCTGCGACGATGGAAAGAGCACTCACCTGGAATGCCGCAGTGACAGCCAACGCAGTACAGACCGGGACAGCGGCCAGGGTCACCAGCCCATATCGGTCATACATCCACCCAGCCAACAGAGCGATCACCCCGTCAATTCCCATCGCCAGCGCGTAGAGGAGTGGTATCACTGCTGGTTGCACCACCTTGGTTTGGTCAACATGGTACGCAAGGAGAGCGAACGGTGCGAAACCCAACGTTGCGAGCGCTGAGAAGACGGTATAGCGCCAGAACGCCCCACTTAATCGTCCATCCTGCCCTCGCGACGTTCGCCAACGCCCTGGTTCTTCCAAGTGTTCCGGCGTTGGCTCCTGACGCCAAGCGAGGAGTAGCGTCAAAACTGCCGCAGTAGCTGGAATGGTCAACAGCGCGAACCCGAGACGGTATCCAGCGACGCCATCGATGGTGAGTGCAGCAGCAAACAGTAACGGGCCAATCAATGCACCGACTTGGTCAAGCGCCTCATGAATGGCAAACCCTTTACCACGCCCAACCTGACTGGCGGCATGCGAGACAATCGCGTCACGCGACGGCGTTCGCAGCGCCTTGCCTAATCGTTCTAGGACAATGAGGGCCGCCGCCAACTCCCAACGCCGCGTGAACGCAAGTAGCGGTAAGGCTCCCACGAGCGCGTACCCCACCACCGTTAAAAGCCAGTACGAGCGAAACCGGTCCGCGATGTAGCCTGCTACAGTTCGGAAAGCATAACCAAGAAACTCTCCGAGCCCTGCCACGAGGCCCACCACCGTTGCGCTCGCTCCAAGCAGCGCTAAATACGGTCCAGTGACACCACGTACTCCTTCATAGGTGATGTCGCCGAAGAGACTTACAAGCCCAAGGAGAAGGATTAACCGATAGGCGCGCCTCCGTAGCACCGAGGTTTCCATCGAAACCACCCCTTCCCCGGCGCCGCTGTCCAACCAAGCACGAACTCGGGCAGAGCATCACACGAGACATCTCACAACCCGCTGGCCAAAGGGCGATGCGTTCGGAAATACCGAACATACCCATCGACCGTCATCCGATAGCTTCCTGAAGCCCAGCGATAGGCTGGGAGGGATGCACCCTCACCACTTATGAGCCGCAGCTCCTCGTCGGTCAGTTCCTGCAGGCGCTCGGCGATGCGCGCAGCATCCACCCCAAGCTCAAGCTGCGCCCCAATCCAGCCAGCCCAGAGGAAAAGCCGGGCGAGCAGGTCATCGAAATGCCAATCACAGTCATGGACGGCACCGAAATGACCGAGACAGAGCAAAGTCGGTCGTAGCGCCCGTAGCCGCTCGATGCTGCGTCGCCACTGCCCAAGATCAAGATCTGGTGGTGGTGTCGGAGGGAAGACAAACGGTTGACCGCCAATGCGAATTCCAGCCACATCGCCAGCAAAGACAAATCCACTCTCAGTATCCAGAAATGCGTGGTGGTGAGATGCATGACCAGGAGTAGCAAGGGCACGCAGCTGTCTTCCCTGCCCTAAAGCAATTGTCTCTCCATCCTCAACAACCGTAACACGCTCGGCCGGGCATGGCCGCACCTCCCCCCACAACTGCTCCATTTGCGTTCCGTAAATACGGGCAGCGCTCGCCAATAATCGACTGGGATCGATGAGATGGGGTGCCCCGACCGGGTGCACAAAGACACGCGCCTTGGTGAATCGCGAGAGCAACGTTCCTGTTGCTCCTCCGTGGTCCAGGTGAATGTGGGTTAACACTAATTGACGCACCGCCTCGTCTGGAATCTCGAGCTCAGCCAATCCGGCTAACAATGTCGGAATGGTGCTGCTCGGTCCAGTGTCAACAATCGTGACTCCCTGGTCTCCTCGATGCACGTACGTAGCAATCACCTGGGGAATCATCTGGAATTCCAAGTCGATGACATACCAGCCTTGCCCGAGCTCCGAGACGGCCACAGTCACCTCCTCTCACCTCATTCCTCGACACTCATGACACTCACTTCACCCAGGATAACCCGCGCAATTGAAAGATAGATCAGTAATCCAGTTCCATCCACCAGGGTTGCGATCAGCGGGGTCGAGACGACAGCTGGATCAACTCGCAACTGTTTCAGTAGCAACGGAAGCACAGTGGCAACGCTCACTGCCCACACAATGATGCACATGATCGCGAGACTGACCGTGAGCGAGATGGCCAACTCCACACCGAGAAGTTCCGCTCGCAAAAAGCCCGCAATACCCATGACTGCGGCAACGAACAGTCCAGCAATCCACTCCTTGGGCAAGATCTTCGGGAGATCTCGCAATCCGATTCCTTCCACTGCCATGGCACGCACCAGCGTCGTCACGACCTGCGACCCCGCATTCCCTCCCGTCCCAATCAGCAGCGGCACAAAAAAAGTGAGTGCGATGGCTTGTTCCAGTTCCCGCTCAAAGGCGTGCAGAACCGATGCCGTGTACATCGCCCCCACAAATAGTATGAGAAGCCATCCAACGCGCTTACGCCACAAATAGAACGGGGTTGCTCGGCTGTAGGGTACTTCCAGCGGTTGCGATCCACCTAACCGCTCAATGTCCTCGGTCACCTCCCGCTCTAAGATGTCCGCAACATCATCGACTGTAATAATCCCCAGTAAACGATCCCCCTCATCCACGACCGGCAGCGCCAGTAACCCCTCCTCTACCAACAGCCGCGCCGCCTCCTCTTGGTCCGCCGTCGCCCGTACCTTCACAACATCCCGCTCCATG